>JALSHN010000214.1 GCA_026982215.1 Gammaproteobacteria bacterium | reverse complement strand
GGGGCCGCCAGGGATCTCGGGGCCGTGGTCGTAGAAGATCTCACTGCAGGGACCGCAGGGGCCGGTGTCGCCCATGGACCAGAAGTTGTCGCTCTCGTAACGGCGCCCGCCGGGTTTGTCGCCGATGCGGGTGAAGCGGGCGGGGTCGATGCCGATCTCGTCCAGCCAGATGCGCGCGGCTTCTTCGTCTTCGGCATAGACGGTGACCCACAGCCGCTGGGGGGGCAGTTCGAGTGTCTGGGTGAGGAAGCGCCAGGCCAGTTCAATGGCCTCGCGCTTGAAGTAGTCGCCGAAGCTGAAGTTGCCCAGCATTTCGAAGAAGGTGTGATGGCGGGCGGTGTAGCCGACGTTGTCCAGGTCGTTGTGCTTGCCGCCGGCACGCAGACAACGCTGGGCGGAGCAGGCACGGCTGTAGGGCCGACGCTCCAGGCCGAGGAAGACGTTCTTGAATTGCACCATGCCGGCGTTGGTGAACAGCAAGGTGGGGTCGTTCTCGGGAATGAGCGGGCTGGAGGGCACCACGGTGTGGCCGGCCTCGGCGAAGTAGTCGAGGAAGGCGCGGCGCAGGCGAGCGAGCCCCCAGTGGGGGGTGTCCTTGGCGTGATCGTTCCTGTCGTCCATCGTGTCTGTCACTCTTCGTCGATCGGTGTCCCGCTGTGGTCGAGGAGCGCCCGGACCAGCTCGGCGGGAAAGCCCCGATAGAGGAGAAAACGGGCCTGACGGGCGCGCTCCCGGTAGTCTCGGGGCGGCGGTTTGCGGAAACGCCGGCGGCGGGCGTTTTCCGCCCGTTCGACCCATTCGCTGCGGTACGGTTCGAGGGCGGCGTCGATCAGGGCCGCCTCCACCCCGGCCCGGGCCAGCTCCTGGCGGATGCGCAGCGGACCGTAACCGGCCTCCACCCGGGTGCGGGTCAGAATCTCGGCGTAGCGTTCGTCACTCTGCAGCCCTTGTGCCCGGAGTTGTTGCAGGGCCTGGTCGATGTCTCCCGGGGCGTGTCCCTTGCGGCGGAGTTTCTCGGCCAGTTCCCCTGCGGCGTGCTCCCGCCGGGTCAGTAGCCGCAACGCGGCGTTCAGCGCCGCCTGGCGGGCGTCGCTTCCCCCGTTCAGGCGGGTGCCTCCTCCCCACTGGTTTCGGCTTGTGCCTCGCCGAGGTGTTTGGCCCGGATCTGGCGCTCGATGGTCTCGGCCAGTTCCGGGTGTTCTTTGAGGTAGTTGCGGGCGTTGTCCTTGCCCTGGCCGATGCGTTCGCCCTGGTAACTGTACCAGGCGCCGGCCTTGTCGATGATGCCCTCGGCCACACCGAGATCGATGATCTCCCCTTCACGGGAAATCCCTTCGCCATAGAGGATGTCGAAGCTGGCCTGTTTGAACGGTGGGGCGACCTTGTTCTTCACCACCTTGACCCGGGTCTCGGAGCCGATGACTTCGTCGCCTTTTTTGATGGCACCGGTGCGGCGGATGTCCAGACGTACCGAGGAATAGAACTTGAGGGCGTTGCCGCCGGTGGTGGTCTCGGGGTTGCCGAACATGACGCCGATCTTCATGCGGATCTGGTTGATGAACACCACCAGGGTGTTGGAACGCTTGATGTTGGCGGTGAGCTTGCGCAGCGCCTGGCTCATGAGCCGGGCCTGGAGGCCGACGTGGGCATCGCCCATCTCGCCTTCGATCTCGGCCTTGGGGGTGAGCGCGGCCACTGAGTCCACCACCACCACGTCCACCGCGCCCGAGCGGACCAGCATGTCGGTGATCTCCAGGGCCTGCTCGCCAGTGTCGGGCTGGGAGACCAGCAGGTCGTCCACATTGACGCCCAGCTTTTCGGCATAGACCGGGTCCAGGGCGTGCTCGGCGTCCACGAAGGCGGCGGTACCGCCTTGTTTCTGCGCCTCGGCGATGACTTGCAGGGTGAGGGTGGTCTTGCCCGAGGATTCCGGGCCGTAGATCTCGACGATGCGTCCCTTGGGAAGGCCGCCGATGCCCAGGGCGATGTCCAGACCCAATGAGCCGGTGGAGATGGCCTGGATGTCTTTGGCGGCCGCGGCATCACCCATGCGCATCACCGCGCCCTTGCCGAATTGCTTCTCGATCTGGCCCAGGGCGGCGGCCAGCGCCCGTTTCTTCTGCTCGTCCATCGCGTTCACCTTGCGTTGCCCCCCTGACGGGGAAAAACCACGGAATTTAATCCGATAATTATTTCATAGTTCAGCGGGGGCTGAAATAGGCCTCAGGGGGTATCTTTGGGCCAGCGTTGCAGGATGCGGTAGTCGGCCCCCCGGGGGGTGAGGTGTGATTCCACCAGGACGAAGTCATGCACCGCCCAGGGGATGGGGTCGATCTCCAGGGGCGGGGGACGGTGGTGGACCTTGCGCAACAGGGTGACGTGGGGAACGAAGGGGCGTTGTTCCACCGGTAGCGCCAGTTCCCGCAGCGTCTGTCGCAGGGCTTCGATCCAATCGGCCAGCGGGTGTGGGGGACGGCAGCGGCCCAGCCAGACCACCTGCGGGCGGGGCCAGTAGCCCAGGTGGTCGAGCTGGAGGGTGAACGGGGTGAAGGGGAGTCGGTTCAGGCGTTGACATAGCCGTCGGCGCTGCTGAGGCGCCACTGCACCCAGGAAGGCCAGGGTGAGATGGAGTTTGGCCGCGGGGGTGGCGCGCCCCTGGACATGCGATTTCAGGCGCCGGGTGAGGGCGGCGAGCCGCGCCCGGGTCTCGC
>JALSHN010000213.1 GCA_026982215.1 Gammaproteobacteria bacterium | reverse complement strand
GGGGCCGGAGGAAGGGGCTACCCTGCCGGGAATGACGGTGGTCTGCGGCGATTCCCACACCTCCACTCATGGTGCGCTCGGGGCCCTGGCCTTCGGCATCGGTACCTCCGAGGTGGAACACGTGCTGGCCACCCAGTGCCTGATCCAGAAGAAATCCAAGGCCATGCGCATCACTCTAAAGGGTCGGCCGCCGGTCGGCGTGTACGCCAAAGACTTGGTGTTGGCGGTCATCGGCCGCATCGGCACCGCCGGCGGCACCGGCCATGCCATCGAGTTCGCCGGCGAGGCGATACGCGCTCTGAGCGTGGAAGGGCGGATGACGGTGTGCAACATGGCTATCGAGGCCGGCGCCCGGGCCGGTTTCGTCGCCGTGGACGACACCACCATCGACTATGTCCACGGCCGCCCCTTTGCCCCCACCGGCGAGCTGTGGGAACGGGCGGTGGCTCATTGGCGCACCTTGGTGAGCGACGAGGACGCCGTGTTCGATCGCGAGGTGGTGCTGGCGGTGAGCGACCTGGTCCCCCAGGTCACCTGGGGGACTTCGCCGGAGATGGTGGTGGGGGTGGATCAGGTGGTCCCCGACCCCGATGCCGAGCCCGATCCGGTGAAGCGGGAGGGCATGCGCGCCGCGCTGGCCTACATGGATCTGCGTCCCGGCACCCCCATCACCGAGATCGCCGTGGACAAGGTCTTCATCGGCTCCTGTACCAATTCGCGCATCGAGGACCTGCGCGAGGCCGCCGCCCAGATCCGTGGCCGCAAGGTGGCGCCGACGGTGAAACAGGCCCTGGTGGTGCCCGGTTCAGGGCTGGTGAAGCGACAGGCCGAGGCCGAGGGGCTGCACCGGGTCTTCATCGACGCCGGTTTCGAATGGCGCGACCCCGGTTGTTCCATGTGCCTGGCGATGAACGCCGACCGCCTGGAGCCCGGCGAGCGCTGCGCCGCCACCTCCAACCGCAACTTCGAAGGTCGCCAGGGCGCCGGCGGGCGTACCCACCTGGTGAGCCCGGCCATGGCCGCCGCCGCCGCGGTGCACGGCCGTTTCGTCGATATCCGCAAGGAGGGTCGCTGATGGAGCCCTTGGTTCGCCATACCGGTTTGGTGGTCCCCTTGGATCGCCCCAACGTCGATACCGACGCCATCATTCCCAAGCAGTACCTCAAGTCCATCGAGCGTACCGGTTTCGGGGTCAATCTGTTCGACGACTGGCGTTACCTCGATCCCGGCGAGCCGGGGATGGATCACAGCCGCCGCCGTCCCAACCCCGACTTCGTCCTCAACCAACCCCGCTACCAGGGCGCCACCATTCTGCTGGCCCGGGAGAACTTCGGTTGCGGTTCCTCCCGAGAGCACGCCCCCTGGGCCTTGCAGGACTACGGCTTCCGGGTCATCATCGCCCCGAGCTTCGCCGACATCTTCTACAACAACTGCTTCAAGAACGGCCTGCTGCCCATCGTCCTCCCCGCCGAGACGGTGGACTGGCTGTTCCGCGAGGTGGAGGCGCGGGAGGGGTACCGCCTCACCGTGGACGTGGGGGAACAGACCGTCACCACCCCCGACGGCGAGGTGATCCCCTTCGAACTGGACCCGTTCCGTAAGCGCTGCCTCATGGAAGGCCTGGATGATATCGGCCTCACCCTGCAGCATACCGACGAGATACGAGCCTACGAGGAACGCCGGCGCCGAGAGGCCCCCTGGCTGTTCCAGGACCTGAACCAAGGAGACCTCACCCCATGAGCCACACCCTCCTCGTCCTCCCCGGTGACGGCATCGGGCCGGAGATCACCAATCAGGCAGTGAAAGTGCTCGAAGCCCTGCGCCGAGAGTGCGGCCTGGAACTGGACATTCACGAAGACCACGTGGGCGGGGCCGCCATCGACGCCTACGGCACTCCACTGGCCGATGAGACCCTGGCCCGGGCCCAGGCCGCCGATGCCGTGCTACTGGGCGCCGTGGGCGGGCCGAAATGGGACGATCTCCCCATGGAACGCCGGCCGGAGAAGGGGCTACTGCGACTGCGCGCCGGGTTGGGCCTGTTCGCCAACCTGCGCCCGGCCATCCTCTACCCGCAACTGGCCTCCGCCTCCACCCTGCGGCCCGAGGTGGTGGCCGGCCTGGACCTGATGATCGTCCGCGAACTCACCGGCGGCATCTATTTCGGCGAGCCCCGGGGGGTGCGCACCCTGGACAACGGCGAGCGTCAGGGCTTCAATACCCTGGTCTACTCCGAAACGGAAATCCGGCGTATCGGCCGGGTGGCCTTCGAGACCGCCCGCCGGCGCGGGAAGCGGCTGTGCTCGGTGGACAAGGCCAACGTGCTGGAATGCACCGCTCTGTGGCGCGAGGTGATGGACGAGCTGGCCAGCGAATACCCGGATGTGGAGCTCAGCCACATGTACGTGGACAACGCCGCCATGCAACTGGTGCGTGCCCCCAAGCAATTCGACGTCATCGTCACCACCAACATGTTCGGCGACATCCTCTCCGACGAAGCGGCCATGCTCACCGGCTCCATCGGCATGCTGCCCTCGGCGGCGTTGAACGAGAAGGGGCAGGGGATGTACGAGCCCATCCACGGTTCCGCGCCCGACATTGCCGGCCAGGATCGCGCCAACCCGTTGGCCACCATCCTCTCGGTGGCGATGATGCTGCGCCACTCGCTGGACCGGCCCGAACTGGCCGAGCGCATCGAGCGGGCGGTAGCCACTGTGT
>JALSHN010000212.1 GCA_026982215.1 Gammaproteobacteria bacterium | reverse complement strand
CGTCCCCCACCACGCGGGCGGATTTCTTGTAGGGTTTGTTCCAGTCGTTGCCCAGCTCGTGCATGGCGTACAGCACCCGCCGGTGCACCGGTTTGAGACCGTCGCGCACATCGGGCAGGGCACGGCCGACGATGACGCTCATGGCGTACTCCATGTAGGAGACGCTCATCTCGTCTTCGATATTGACGGGAAGGACTTCTTTGGCGATCGATTCCATGAAGACTCAGCAGTTTTCGAGGGCGGGAGGGCCCGGAAACCACCGCCGGGCCCACGTCAAAATACGCGAAATTGTAACATGAACGGGGGATTTACCGCAGCGTCACCCCTCGGCCAGCACGCGGGCGATGCCGGCGCGATCGGGGCGTTCCACCACCCCCCGCTCGGTGACGATGGCGTCGATGAGCTCGGCGGGGGTGACATCGAAGGCGGGGTTCCACGCCACCGCCCCCGGCGCAGCGATGCGGTGTTCTCCCACCCCCAGGACCTCCTCGGCCGGACGCTCCTCGATGGGAATGCCATCCCCCTCGGGCAGCTCGGGATCGATGGTGCTGGTGGGCGCGGCGACCATGAACCGCACCCCGTGGCGGCGGGCGGCGAGGGCCAGGCCATAGGTGCCGATCTTGTTGGCCACGTCGCCGTTGGCGGCGATGCGATCGGCACCGACGATCACCCAGGCGACCTTGCCCCGGCGCATCAGCCAAGCCGCCGCCCCCTCGGCCAGCAGCGTCACCGGAATCTGCTCCTGCACCAGCTCCCAGGCGGTGAGCCGCGCCCCCTGCAGCCAGGGCCGGGTCTCGTCGGCATACACCCCGGTGAGCTTACCCGCCGCCCAGGCGGCGCGGATCACCCCCAGGGCGGTGCCGTAACCGCCGGTGGCCAAGGCACCGGCATTGCAATGGGTGAGCACCGCGCACGGCCCCTCGATGAGCGCCGCGCCCAGCTCACCCATGCGACGGTTGGCGGCCAGATCCTCCTCATGGATGGCCCGGGCCTCGGCCAACAGGGCCGCCTCCGGGGAGTGCGCGTCGGGGAGATCGGCGGCCCGCCGCCGCATCCGCTCCAGGGCCCAGAACAGATTCACCGCCGTGGGCCGGGAACGGGCCAGTCCCTCCAGCGCCGCCTCCCACGGCCCACGCCAGCCCGCCCCAGCCGTCTCCCACGCCTCCCGCGCCGCCAGCACCGCCCCATAGGCGGCGGTGATCCCGATGGCCGGCGCCCCCCGCACCACCATCTCACGGA
Source organism: Gammaproteobacteria bacterium (assembly GCA_026982215.1). Classification (GTDB taxonomy): domain Bacteria; phylum Pseudomonadota; class Gammaproteobacteria; order S012-40; family S012-40; genus S140-43. The sequence goes on along the minus strand of JALSHN010000212.1, from coordinate 1,477 downwards.
TGGCCTCGGCCACCGCCGCCGATTCGCGGTAGCGCAACCGGGGCTGGGCCTCGGGCAACCGGCGCTGATCCAACAACACCAGCTCACCCTCCACCCAATCCACTGCGCGAATCGTATCCCCCATCAGTTCTCCTCCTCCATCGAAACGGGGGATGATAGCCAGCGTGCCGCCACGGCGTCGATGGTGGAGAGCGCATCCAGCCGCGGTATACTGCCGTGTTCGTTCAAGGAGTGCTCACGATGGAGACCGCCGACACCCTCATCCACGCCCGCTGGATCGTCCCGGTGGCCCCCCGGGGCCACGTGCTGGAGGACCACAGCCTGGTACTGCGCGACGGGCGCATCCTCGCCTGCCTGCCCACCCCCGAGGCCCAGGACCGCTTCCACGCCCCCGCGGAACACGATCTGTCCCGCCACGCCCTCATCCCCGGACTGGTGAACGCCCACACCCATGCGGCGATGAATCTGCTGCGTGGGCTGGCCGACGACCTGCCCCTGATGACCTGGCTGCAGGACCACATCTGGCCGGCGGAACAGCGCTTCGTCACCCCCGAGTTCGTCCGCGACGGCACCGAACTGGCCATCGCCGAGATGCTGCGCGGCGGCGTCACCTGTTTCAACGACATGTATTTCTATCCCGACCACACCGCCGCGGCGGCCGAGCGTGCCGGCATGCGGGCGGTGGTGGGGCTGATCGTGCTGGACTTCCCCACCGCCTGGGCCAAGGATCCCGAAGACTACCTGGCCAAGGGCCTGGCCCTGCACGACCAGTATCGCGACCACCCCCTGATCCGCGCCGCCTTCGCCCCCCACGCCCCCTACACCGTCTCCGACGCCCCCTTAGAGCGCATCCGCGTGCTGGCCGACGAGCTGGACCTGCCCATCCACATGCACGTCCACGAGACCGCCGACGAGCTGGATCAGTCGCTGAAGGCCCACAATCGCCACCCCCTGGGGCGGCTGGAACGGCTGGGCCTGCTTTCCCCCCGGCTGCTGGCGGTCCACATGACCCAACTGGACGACGGCGAGATCGACACCGTGGCCCGCCACGGGGTACAGGTGATCCACTGCCCCGAATCCAACATGAAACTGGCCTCGGGGGCCTGCCCGGTGGCCCGGCTGCAGGCGGCCGGGGTCAACGTCGCCCTGGGCACCGATGGTGCCGCCAGCAACAACGACCTCGACCTGTTCGGCGAGATGCGCACAGCCGCCCTGCTGGGCAAGCTCACCGCCGCCGACGCCTCGGCGGTGCCCGCCCCCGTCGCCCTGGAGATGGCCACCCTCAATGGCGCCCGCGCCCTGGGCCTGGAGGACGAGATCGGCACCCTGGAGGTGGGTAAGGCCGCCGACGTGGTGGCCGTGGACTTGGGCATGGTGGAGACCCAACCCCTCTACGACGTCGTCTCGCAATTGGTTTACGCCACCGGCCGCCACCAAGTGAGCGATGTCTGGATCGCCGGCCGCCACCTACTGGCCC
>JALSHN010000211.1 GCA_026982215.1 Gammaproteobacteria bacterium | reverse complement strand
GATGGGCAGGCCGTTGCTGGGGACCTCGCGCCCGGTGATGACTTTGATGAGCTGTTTTTCCGCCCCGGCGGGGTAGATTGTGGGGACGGGGATCAGTTCGATGCTCTCCTCCAGCTTGCGAAAGCGGATGGCCTCGCGCAGGGCTTCGATGGCCTGGGGTTTGTTGTTTTCCACCGCGATCACCACCCGCTCCGCCTGGAGCGCGTGCCGCATGATCTCGATACCGCTGAGGATGTCGTAGGGGCGTTCGCGCATCAGCATGTCGTCGCAGGTGATGTAGGGCTCGCATTCGGCGCCGTTGAGGATCAGGGTCTCCACCACCTTGCCGGGCAGGGGGTTGAGTTTGACCGCGGTGGGGAAGCCGGCGCCGCCCAGGCCGACGATACCGGCCTCGCGGATGAGGTTGCGCAGGTGGGAGGGGTCCATTTGGCGGTAGTCGCCGGGCAGGCTCTTGCGCCAGCGCCATTGCTCCTGGCCATCGGTCTCGATGACGATGCAGGGGGCACTGCGCCCGGAGGGGTGGGGGATGGGGCGGTCTTCGATGGCCACCACGGTGCCGGAGCTGGAGGCATGCACCGGGGCGGAGACGTAGTCGCTGGCACGGGCGATGAGTTGACCCTTGAGGACCTGGTCACCCACCGAGACCACCGGCTCGGCCGGCTGGCCGATGTGTTGCGCCAGGGGGATCACCAGGGTCTTGGGCAGCCGCGCCGGACGGATGGGCAGGCGGGTGGACTCGTGTTTGTGCCCGGGGAGGTGGACTCCGCCATGGAAGTGATCCAGCCGCCGGGGGGCGTCGTCTTCAGGCCTCATGGTGGAGGGTCTCCTCGTCGGGATAGGGCCAGCGCCAGTGGGCGAGGTCTTCTTCCACCGGGACCATGTCGATGCAGTCCACCGGACAGGGGGGGATGCACAGCTTGCAGCCGGTGCATTCTTCGGCGATCACGGTGTGCATTTGTTTGGGGGCACCGAGGATGGCGTCCACCGGGCAGGCCTGGATGCACAGGGTGCAGCCGATGCAGGTGGTCTCATCGATCACCGCCACTTGATGGATTTCTTGTTCTTCGCCATGTTCGGGGTTGAGCGGCTTGGGTTCGCGGTCGAGGAGGTCGGCGAGGGCGTGGATCACCGCCTCGCCACCGGGGGGGCATTGGTTGATGTCGGCCTCGCCGGCGGCGATGGCCTCGGCGTAGGGGCGGCAGCCCGGATAGCCGCATTGGCCGCATTGGGTCTGGGGTAGCAGGGCGTCGATCTGGTCCACCACCGGGTCGCCCTCCACTCGGTAGCGGATGGCGGCGAAACCAAGCAGGGCGCCGAAGACGACGCCCAGGGCGCCGATGCCGAGAAGTGCCGAGATCATCTCATCCCCTCACCAGTCCGGAGAACCCCATGAAGGCCATGGACATGAGCCCGGCGGTGACCAGGGCGATGGCACCGCCACGAAAGGGCAGGGGGACGTCAGCGACATTGATGCGTTCGCGCAGGGCGGCGAACAGGATCAACACCAGGGAGAAGCCCACCGCGGCACCGAAGCCGTAGAAGGCGGAGGCGAGGAAGCCGTGATCCTGCTGGACGTTGAGCAGCGCCACCCCCAGCACGGCGCAGTTGGTGGTGATCAGCGGCAGGAAGATGCCCAGGACTTCGTGCAGCAGGGGGCTGGTCTTGCGTACCACCATTTCGGTGAACTGCACCACCACGGCGATCACCAGGATGAAGGTGAGGGTGGAGAGGTATTCCAGCCCCAGGGGCTCCAGCAGGTAGGTCCGGGCCAGGTAGCTGCACACCGAGGAGAGGGTGAGCACGAAGGTGGTGGCCAGGGCCATGCCGGTGGCGGTCTCCAGTTTGCGGGAGACGCCCATGAACGGGCACAGGCCGAGGAACTTCACCAACACGAAGTTGTTGACCAGTACCGTGCTCACCAGAATGAGGGCGAATTCGCTCATGGTTCCACCGTGATCTCCTTGGAGGTGGATTGTAAGACCAGTCTTGGGGCCATCAATCGTCCTTTTTTTGGGGTCATTTGACCCGCATCCCCGGTTCGGCCCCTGGGTCGGGGGCGAGGAGCCACAGCGCTTCCCCGCCGGGTCCGGCCGCCAATACCATGCCTTCGGAGACGCCAAAGCGCATCTTGCGCGGCTTGAGGTTGGCCACCATCACCGTGAGCCGACCCTCCAGTTCCTCGGGTCGGTAGGCCTTTTTGATCCCCGCGAACACTTGGCGGGTCTCGCCGCCCAGGTCCAGGGTCAGCCGCAGCAGCTTGTCGGCGCCCTCCACCGTTTCGGCCTTGGCGATGCGGGCGATGCGCAGGTCCACCTTGGCGAAATCGGCGTAGTCGATCTCGGTGGCGATGGGCTCGACCTCCGCCCCGGGGGGCTTGACCGTCTCTCCTTTACGGGCCTCGGCCTCGGCCCGGGCGGCGGCCTGCAGGGCGGCGACCTTGTCCTTGTCGACCCGGGTCATCAGGGGCTTGAAACGTTCGATGGGATGGGCGAGCAGGGGTTCATCGAGGCCGTGCCAAGTGAGGTCGGGGATGGCGAGGAACTCGCTGGCCCGCTGGGCGGTGGCCGGCAAGACCGGCTGCAGGTAGGTCATCAGCACCCGGAACAGGTTGAGGCCTTGGGTGCAGGTGAGCAGGACCTCGCCTTTGCGGGCCGGGTCTTTGATGGCCTCCCAGGGCTTGCGTTCGTCGATGTATTGGTTGGCGGCATCGGCCAGGGC
>JALSHN010000210.1 GCA_026982215.1 Gammaproteobacteria bacterium | reverse complement strand
CGAGGTGGTGCGGGCCTGGGGGGTGAAGAAGGCCTGTGCACCCTGTTCGTGCAACACACCTCCGCCAGTCTGCTCATCCAGGAAAACGCCGATCCCTCCGCCCGCCATGATCTGGAGCGCTGGCTGAACCGCCTGGTGCCGGAGGACGACCCCCTCTACACCCATACCCTGGAAGGACCGGACGACATGCCGGCCCATATCAAAGCGGCGCTCACCGCGGTATCGCTGTCCATCCCGGTGGTGGCCGGCCGCCTGGCCCTGGGGACCTGGCAGGGGATCTACCTGTGGCAGCACCGTCGCAGCCGCGAGTTGCGCCGGGTAGTGGTCCACCTGGCCTGAAGCCGAAGCCAGCGGCTCAGAACTCCTCCTCGAGGGCCGGAGCTCCATCCCCTTGTCGCTGGCGCTGGGCCGCCAGCGGTTGATCGCGCTCCCGCCACCAAGCCTTGGAGCCCTCGTGGGGCACGCTGTGGCAGCGCTCACAGGTCCACATGGAGAAGGCCACCTTGCCATGGCACACGCCGCAGTACTGTCCGGCGAGGATGGCATCCATGTTGATGTTGGGGTTGCCGCCCTGCTGCGGCACGAAGATGGCCGGATGGCAGTTGGAGCAGTCCAGCCAGCGGGTGTGTTCCAGGTGAGGAAAACGGACGTAGGGCATCTCGCCGGTGTCGCGGAAGAGGATGTCCAGATCCATCACCGGCATTTCCTCGCTGCCGTCGAGGCTGGCGCGGGGCGTGATGATACCCTTTTCGATGGCCAGGACCCAATTGACCCCACCGCGACGGTCGGCGGGGAAGTCCGCCATCGCCTCGGCGGGCTGCTGCAGGCTGGCCAGGGCCTCGTTGGTGGGGTCGTGGATGCCGTCCTGGTACAGGTCTTCGGTGATCACCCGGTCGATGTAGACCCGGGTGTCCTGTTTCTTGAAGGCCGGCTTGGCGTAACCATGGACGGTATAATCGGCACCCGGGCGATCCTGCCCCAGCCAGGTGCAACCGGCGATCACAACGGCGGCCAGAGACAATGCCGCGACGCGCTGAGCGAGCATGACAACCCCCCTCCTGCCCCGGGTGTCCGGGGTCTCGTTTCGGCCGGGGTGCCATGGCAATCAGGGCTCGGCCCCGGCCCGCTCCAGTCGTTCCACCACCTCGTCGTGGCCTTCCATCACCGCCAGCATCAGCGGCGAACGGCCATCTTCTGTCTTCACCTGCACTTTGGCGCCGGCGTTGATGAGCCGATCCACCACCGCGGGATGGCCGCGGCCGGCGGCCCAATGCAGTGCCGTCCAGCCATCCTCGTTGGCGGCATTGGGATCGGCGCCGGCGTTGATGAGCCGATCCACCACCGCGGCGTGGCCCTTCTCCGCCGCCCGCATCAACGGTGTCCAGCCGCCGGAGTCCCGGGCATCCACCTCGGCCCCGGCGGCCAACAACCGCTCCACCACCTCCAGGTGCCCGGAGCGGGACGCCAGATGGAGTGCGGTCCAGCCATATTTGTTGCGGGCATTGACATCCTCGCCGGCGGCCAGGCGGGCCTCCACCTCGGAGAGCTCGCCGTGGAGCGCCGACTTCATCAATTCGTTGTTGCCGTCACAGCCAGCGAGAATCAAGCACAGGCCAAGGACGAAAGCAGAGCGATGCATGTTCATCATCGATTCAGATGGTGGGCAATCATAACAAGCTCGGGGAAAAGACCCAACGTTCCTCTCAAGGAGGGGGGACCGCAGGGGTGTGCACCAGTTCCACTGCATTGCCGTCCGGATCACGGCAGAACAGGGCGGCGCGGCCGGAGCGGCTGCGGCTGTAAGCCACGCCCGCCGCCTCCAGGCGACGGGCGGCGGCCTCCAGGTCGTCCACCGCCAGGGCCAGGTGACGGTCACGCCCGCCATGGGCCGGGCGATGCTCCCGTGGGTCGGGGTTGGGCAGCACCATCAAATGGAGCTGTTGTCCGGCGCCCAGATCCAGCCAGGCACCGGGATAACCGAGATCGGGGCGGGGACACAGCGCCAGCCCCAGCAGGCGATGATAAAAATCCAGCGCCGCCTCCAGATCGGAGACCAGCACGCCGGCGTGGAGAAAACCACCGATGCGCATCCGTCCTCCTTGCCGTGATCGAGGTTCCATACTAGCGCAGCGACGGGGGATTGAAAGCGCTGCCGGGTGGCGTTATATTGTGCATATGCACAAATCGGATCCCCATCCCAACGCCTGTGTCAACATGCAGATCCTGCGTGCCAGCCACGCCATCCTGCAGCGTTTCGACCGTGCCTATCGCCCCTTTGGCATCCGCGCCACCCAACTGCCGGTGCTCGCCCTGGTGGCCCGGCTGGGGCCGGTGGAGCTGAAACGACTGGTGCTGGAGACCGCCGGCGAGCGCAGTGCCTTGAGCCGCAAGCTCAAGGTCATGGTGGCCCAGGGTTGGGTCGCCGAGGAACGCCAGGGGCGAGAGAAGCGTTATCGCATCACCCCGGAGGGTCGGGCGTTGTTGCGGCAGGTAGAGCCGGTGCGTGACCAGGTGCAGGCCGAGCTCATGGCGGCCTTGGGCGCGGAGGAGGCGGCCCGTTTCCTTGCCTCGTGCCAACGCCTGGTGACTCAAAACCAAGCTTGAGGCTCGGGTATTGACTTTCGTGTATATACACACTATATTAGCTTTCAATGAAATTCTGATTTACTGACGGAACAGGAGGAAATCCCATGCAGTTCATCGATCCGCAGCAGGCCAAGGCTTTGG
>JALSHN010000209.1 GCA_026982215.1 Gammaproteobacteria bacterium | reverse complement strand
GGTGGTGCAGTTGATGTCCCGCGCCGAGGAGGAGGGTTTCAACACGCATGCCGACTGGGCCTTCGTCAACGTTGGTCTCGGCGAAGGGCTGTTCCTGCGCGTCGGCAAGAACAAATACCCGGTGGGCATCGTCAACGAATACGTCGATGTGGGCACCGCCTATCCCTGGGTCAAGCCGCCTTTGGCCATCTACAGCACCAACCCGGAGGGCCCCCAGGCCACCCGCTCGGCCTACCAAGGGGCGTTGCTGGGCTGGAGTGTCACCCCCGGCGATGGCGACTGGACCTTCGAGCTGGACGGCTATGGCGGTGAGGTGGATCTGGAGCACGTGAAGGTGAAACGGGTGCTCGGCCTCACCGGCAAGGCCAACTGGAACGATGAGGTGCAGTTCCAGCTCTCCGCTTATCAGGGACAGATGAATATGGATACCTCCGATCCCGATATGGCGGCCATGAGCGTGATGAACGGTAAGACCCATTCCTCCGTGGTGGGCGGGGTGAAGGTGGAGCGGGGCGAGTGGCTGCTCTATGCCGAGGCCGCCCAGATCCGCATGGATTACACCATGGGCGGGCGTCGCGCCGGTGATTCCGATTCCTGGTATGTCACCGTGGGGCGCCAGTTCGGGGATTGGTTGCCCCATTTCACCCAGCAGTCCTGGCAGCGGGGCAACGGCAATGGCCATGACATCTCCACCCTCGGCCTCAATTACGCCATGAGCCCGCAGGTGGTGTGGAAGGGTGAGCTCAATTTCGTTTCCACCAGCGGTGACGGCCTCTACGAAGGCACCCCCACCGGCGACAGCGCCCGGGTGCTCACCCTGGCCATCAATGTGACCTTCTGAGGAGGCGGCGATGAATAGCATGCGACGAGTGGGAAAAATCGCAGTGGCGGGCCTGTTGTTGCTGGCCGCGCAGGGCCTGGCCTGGGCCGGAGGGGCGGTGATCGTCTCCGTCGACAGCGGTGTCTCCCAGATGAGCAAGGCCCAGGTGAAGAGTATTTTTCTGGGCAAGAAATCGGCGTTGCCCGATGGCACCCCGGCGGTACCGGTGAACCTCCCCGAAGGAGATCCGCTCTACAGCGCTTTCAATCAGAAAGTGCTGGGCAAGAACGACGCCAAGATGAAGAAATACTGGTCGGCGCGGATGTTCTCCGGCAAGGGCAATCCGCCGAAGGTGGTCAAGGATGCCCAGGCGGTCATCGAGCATGTGAAGACGGTACCTGGTGGCATCGGCTATGTGGACGAGAGCGCCGTGGGTGACGGGGTGAAGGTGGTGTTTCGTTTCTAAAGGGGCGGTGCCCCGAGGGGTTGCGAGATGAATCGTGTCTTGAGTCGTTTCACCATCCGCCAGAAGATCAGTTCGCTGATCGTGGTGGGCGTATTGGGGTTCGTGGTCTATCTGGGATTCAACTATTCCGTCAATGGGGAGAACAGTAAACGCCTCAACGAGATCCAAGCGGTCCACTTCCCTGTGATGGAACACGCCCTCGGGGCCCACAGCCTGGCGGAAGGGGTGGTGAAATCGCTCACCAACGCCGTGGCCTCCGATGATGAGGACTATCTCAATGAGGCCGATGCCGCCGCCCAGGCCCTTCGGGAGCGGCTGCAGGGGGTGGTGCAGCTGAGCCAGCGCTTCGCTGGCGAGGCCGAGGCGGTGCGCGGGGCCTTCGATGGCTATTACCAGCGGGCCCGCGATCTGGCCCGCGCGGTGCTGGCGGGCGAGCTGGACATCAGCGAGGCCCGTTCCCGGCTGGAGGAGATCGAGGCCTTCAAGCAGGCCTTTCTCGGTGCCTTGGGCAGTTTCAGCGGTCATGTGAAGGAATCCTTTGAGGAAAACCTGGCGGCCACCGAGGCGGCGGCTCAGGAGGCCCTGATCCTCGGTGTGGTGCTCACCGCCGTCCTGGCGCTGGTGCTGTGGGGCCTGGGCTGGGCGGTGAGTCATTCCATCACCAGCAACATCGCCCAGGTGACCGCCAGCCTCAAGGACATGGCCGCCGGTGGGGGTGATCTACGCACCCGGCTGAAGAGCAGCCAGAATGACGAAGTGGGCGAGTTGGTGGCGGCCTTCAATCAGTTCCTCGAACTGCTCCAGGGGCTGATCCGCGAGGTGAGTCAGAGCATCGATCAGCTCTCGGATGCGGCCGGGGAAATGGGGCAGGTGACCGAGCGTTCCCTTGAAGGTACCCGACGCCAGCGTCAGGACATCGACCAGGTGGCCGCGGCCATCGAGGAGATCGCTGCTGCGGCCCAGGAGGTGGCCGCCAATGCCGGTCAGGCCTCCCAATTGGCCCTGGAGGCCGACGAGCACAGCGGCGAGGGCAAGGCGGTGTTCGTCCAGGCCATGGGCATCATCAACAGTCTGGCCGATCACGTGGTTCAGGCCACCGAGGTGGTCCATGGACTGGTGAAGGAGAGTGAGAACATCGGGACGGTGCTGGATGTGATCAAGACCATCGCCGAGCAGACCAACCTGCTGGCGCTGAATGCCGCCATCGAAGCCGCCCGCGCCGGCGAGCAGGGGCGTGGTTTCGCGGTGGTGGCCGACGAGGTGCGTACCCTGGCCTCGCGCACCCAGGAATCCACTCAGGAGATCCAGGAGATCATCGAACGCTTGCAGGGGGGGGCCGGTACCGCCGAACGGGTGATGAACGAGGGCCACGAGAAGGCCAAGTCCTCGGTGGAGGAGGTGCGTCGGGCCCAGGAGGCGCTGGAGGGCATCGCCGAGGCCATCTCGCGCATCAACGGCATGAACCGGTCCATGGCC
>JALSHN010000208.1 GCA_026982215.1 Gammaproteobacteria bacterium | reverse complement strand
CGCCAACGGTGCGAGGCGGATCGTTTCATGGCGTTTGGTCAACTCGCGCGCCAGACACGCCTCCCGATCGGCACCGAACACCGTCACCATATCCTCCAGACAAGCCGACAGGCGATGCGGCGCCTCAAGAAACACCAGCGTACGCACTTCTCGCGCCAAGGCCTGCAAACGTTTGCGACGCGCCGGGGCCCGAGCGGGCAGAAAACCTTCGAAGGCGAAACGGTCGGTGGGCAAGCCAGCGGTCGAGAGTGCCGCCATCACCGCGCTGGGACCAGGCACCGGGGTGACGGTGATCCCATGGCGATGGGCCTCACGCACCAGCCGATAACCGGGATCACTGATCAACGGGGTACCGGCATCGGAGATCAGCGCCAGATCCCGTCCCTGCAACAATTGACGACAGGCCCAATCGACTCGGTGGCGCTCGTTGTGTTCATGGAAGGCCTGCAGCGGGGTGGAAATGGCGAAATGGGCCAACAGTCGTGCGCTGTGGCGGGTATCCTCGGCCAGGATCAAATCCACCTGACGCAACACCTGCAGCGCCCGCGTGCTCATGTCTTCCAGGTTGCCGATGGGGGTGGCGACCACATGGAGGATACCGGGATTCATCGTCACTCGCTCATTGTGTTTGAATTGCGCTCGCGGTGGCCGGAAAATAGGGCCATGCGTCCCTACTATCTCCTCATTTTGTCGCTCCTCACCCTCCTGGCCGCCTGCGCCGGACCGGTGAAGCGTCCCCCACCCGCGGTGGAGCCCCCGCCGAGCGCGGCCCCCGACTACCAGGTCCTGGCCCGCCAGGCGGCGGAACAGCTGGAAGCCGGTCGGGCCCTGGAGGCGCTGCGATTATATGACAAGGCCGCCACGCTGGCGCCTTCACCGCAACGGGAGACCCTGGAGCTGGAAGCGGTGAGGGCCCTGATCGCCGCGAGCCGCCTGGACGAGGCCCAACGACGCCTGGACGCCCTGCGCGAGCGCCTGCGACAACCGGAGCTGGCCGCCCGCCACCGCCTGCTGGAGGCCGAACTGTCCCTGGTACGTCGCCGCCCGCAACAAGCGCTGGTACGCCTGGGCGGACTGGATGCCGACACCCTGCCCGTGGCGTTGCGCGCCCGCCTGCTCCGGCTACGGGTGGCCGCCCTGGAGCTGTCGGGGGAACGGTTGGAGGCGGCGCGCACGCGCATCCGCCTCGACCCGCTGCTCGCGGACGCGACACGACGACTGGCCAATCAACGCGACCTGCTGGAAGACCTGGAGAGCCTCGGCGAGACACGCTTGCGCACCCTGCTGGCCCAATCCCCCCCCGCCCCCCTCAAGGGCTGGGCGGAGCTGGCCCTGCTGCTGCGCACCACCCCGGATCCGCTGCGGCGCGAGGCCCGACTGCGCCAGTGGCGTGAGCACCATCCCGACCATCCCATCCTGCCCCGGCTGCTCACCACCCTGGCCCCACCCGAACTCACCCGCGGCATCAGCGAAATCCGTCACATTGCCCTGCTGCTGCCCCTCTCCGGCCCCCTGGCGCAAGCGGGAGCGGCGATTCGCGACGGCTTCCTGGCGGCCTATTACGGTATCCCCCTGGGCGAGACGCCCCCACGGATCACCCTCTACGACACCGCCGCCGGCGAGGACGTCATCACCCTCTACCAGCGCGCGGTGGCCGACGGTGCCGACCGCATCATCGGGCCGTTGAGCAAGCGCCGCCTCGCCGAGCTGCTCCAGGGATTCACCCCCCAGCACCCCACCCTGGCCCTCAATTACCCCGAAGACCCGCAGCTCTTCGCCGACCCGCTCTATTTCTTCGGCCTCTCGCCGCAGAACGAGGCCGAGCAGGTGGCCCAAAGGGCCTGGCAGGACGGCCACGACCGCGCCGCGGTGATCGTCCCCGAGAGTCGCTGGGGGAGGCGCATGGCCGGGTACTTCGAACAAGCCTGGAACGAGGTGGGTGGCGAGCTGGCCTCGGTGGTGGAATATCCCCCCAAACACAGTGATTTCTCCAAATCCATCAAGAAGATGCTCAACCTGGACCAGAGCGAGGCCCGGCGGCGCAACCTGCAACGGCTGCTGAAGACCCGCCTGCGTTTCGAGCCTCGCCGCCGTCAGGACGTGGACTTCGTCTTCATGGCCGCCTTCCCGCGCCAGGCCCGGCTCATCGCCCCCCAGCTCCGTTTCCACCACGCCGCCGACCTCCCGGTGTACACCACCTCCCACGCCTACGCCGGCAAGCGCGACCCGCGTGCCGACCGCGACATGGACGGGGTGATCCTCGGCGACATCCCCTGGCTGCTGGAAGCCCCGGGTCAATTCCCCCACCTCGAGGCGGCACGACGTCTCTGGCCCCACCGCAGTGACAACTACGGTCGGCTGTTCGCCCTGGGTGCCGATGCCTACAATCTGCTCTATTTCCTCGACTGGTTCCGCGCCAATCCCGACGCCAGTCTGCGCGGCGCCACCGGCCTCATCGAGATGGACGACCGCCACCGCATGCACCGCCGCCTGAGCTGGGCCAAATTCGTCCGCGGCGTGCCCCGGCGCCTGCCGCCCCTGGTGCGGGAGCATCTGCCATGAGCGAGGCCCGGCGGCGCGGCACTCAGGCCGAGCGTGCCGCCCGTGCCTATCTGGAACATCACGGCCTGCGCTGGATCGAAGGGAATTACCGTTGTCGCCGTGGTGAGATCGACCTGGTGATGCGTGATGGCGCCGTCTGGGTGTTCGTGGAGGTCCGCTATCGCCGCGACTCCCGCTACGGTGGTGCCCTGGCCAGTGTGGACCGCCACAAACAGGCCCGG
>JALSHN010000207.1 GCA_026982215.1 Gammaproteobacteria bacterium | reverse complement strand
TGTACCGTCACCACGAAACGCCCTTCGCCGCGCGCCCGCTGTTCGTCCAGCATCTCCCAGGCGAGGTCGGCCTGCATCTTGCGCCGCTCGGTATTGAGGAAGAGTTCGCGATAGTCACGGCGGATCCCTTCCAGGTCGGTCCGGTCGTTGGTGAAGGCCGTGGGCGCGAAGTGGCTCATGAAGGCCTCCAGATCACCTGAGGCATAGGCCGAGAACACCCCCTTCATCAGGGCCTGCAGGGCAGGCAGCGACAGGCCGTGAGGCTGCGACGGCGCGGTCACGACGGCCACCCCAGCCCCTTCCTCGACCGTCTGCGGCCCGGCCCTGACCGGGGCATCCTCCGCCACCGTCTCACCCTGCACACGCTCCTGGGATACGGCCACCGAATCCACGGGCTCAGTCGTCTCGGCCGGGGGGTCTCCGGCGGGGGACGCCACGGCCGCCGGGGGCTTTTGCTCCGGTCTCGCTCGCTCGGACGGGCGTTCCCCTCCCGTGGCAGCACTCCGGGACGGTTCTGCCGTGACGCGGGACGCCGGGCTTCCGGCCGTGCGCCCCTCGGAAGGCCGGGGCTCGACATCCGCCGCAGAGCGAGACGGAGCGGGCGAACGCTGGGGAGCAGCGGCCCCTGGCAATCCCTGCGGCTCAGCCGGCATCTCCTGACTCGTGGAGGGTCCCCGTTCGCGCAGGATCCCATTCTCCCGAGGCGGTAAGGGGATCTCCCGGGTTTCTCCCAGCGAAGTGCCCGCCTCCGTACGGCGAGATTCACGTTCGTTCAAGGTGAAGTACAGCCCCACGGCCACCAGGAGCAGGGCAACGATCAAGCCACTCCACACCCACCCCGGGGCACCGCCCCGCGTTTCGGACGCTTCCTCCGCAACCGGAGGTGATTGCGGCGACGAGGACTCCGCTTGGTTGCCCACCCGGGCCCAGGCCGGGGCATCCTCGTCCACGGCAGGGGTGGCCTCGTTTTCCTCACTGCGGCGCAAGCGGGCCAGGTAGGCCTCGCGCCGTTCTTCGTTGCGCAGGGTGTTGTAAGCCCGGTTCACTGCCTTCACCAGGCGCCGGCTCCACTGCAGGTTTTCCTCCCCTTCCTTCGGTTGGAGCATGCGAAACAACAGGCGGTAGTGTTCGCGGATCTGTTGCGCGTCGGCGTCCTTGCGCAACCCCAAATGGCGGAAGTAGTCCCCACCTTCGATGAAACAAACCTCGCGGATGAAATGGCGGGCGGCCTCGCGCATCTCCCGGCGGTCGGTCCCGAGGGATTCCCAGGCGGAATCAGGAAAGTCGTCGTCCTTGCCGACGGCGATCTGCAACAGTTCCAACATGCCCTCGGGGAGCGGGGTGGCTGGATCGAGCCAGGGACCGCGTTTCTCCGCTCGGCGGTGAAATTCCAGCGCCGCTGCCACCGCCGGGGGGAAGTGCGGCTCGGGGAGGGTGAGTGGGGCGGGACGTGAAGCCGGTGCCTCGGCACCACCGGGATGCTCCCCTCCCCCACCGGCCACCACATGGATGCGCTCACGCATCCCCGCGTTGCCCGTACCCGGGAGGGTGGGATCCGGCGTGGGGGCGGCGGCGGATGACGACGCCGAATCTCCCCCGCTCGTCTCGTGCTTGTCCTGGTAGGCCAGTGCCTCTCCGGAAGGCGGCACGGGATCTTCTTCTTCCAGCGGGGGGACGGGCTCCACCTGTTCCAGCTGCAACGACACAGGGTCGAACACCCCTTCGGAACTGAGTTCCTGGTGTACCGCCGACACCGCCTGCTCGTTGAGCAGATCCAGCTCCTCCAGGGCACCGTAGAGGAACAGGCGATCGCAGAAGGTGTTGATCCTGCGGGGTATCCCTTCGGTGACGGCATGGATCATCCCGAAGGCCAGATCGGTGATACGGGGCACGCCGCTCCAGCCACTGTGGCGCAGACGGTGCTCAATGTAACCACGGGTCTCCTGGGGGGACAGGGGGTTGAGATGGCAGGCCGCCACCACCCGCTGGCGCAGCTGTTCCAGCTCCTGGCCGTTGAGCATGTCGCGGAATTGCTGTTGCCCCAACAGGAAAATCTGGATCAAGGCATGATTGCCCAACTGGAAATTGGACAGCATGCGCAGTTCTTCCAAGGCGGTCAGCGGGAGGTTCTGCGCCTCGTCCACCACCAGGAGCACATGTTCCGCAGCCCGCACCCGTTCGGAGAAATAGGCCTCGAGGCGCTTGAGCGTGGTGGCCTTGGGCTGAGCCTCGTGAGGCAGGCCGAAGGAGGCGGCCACCATGCGCAAGGTGTCGTCAGCGTCGAGATGAGTGGTATTCAGCGTGCCTACTACCACCCGCTCCTGACGGGCCTCGGCCAGCAAGGCCTGGGCCAGGGTGGTCTTGCCAGTGCCCGGCCGGCCGGTGACGACAATGAACCCTTCCCGCCGCGCCAATCCGTAGCGCAGATAGGCCAAGGCCCGCCGGTGAGCGGGACTGGCGTAGAAATAGCCGGAGTCCGGGGCCAAGCGGAAGGGCGATTCCTTGAGCCGGTAATATTGCTCGTACAAATCCGTTCACCGAAAGCTTGGAGGGCCTGGCGGGAAATTATACGCCGTCGTTCCCCGTTTGTACGCTCACCTTTTCGGGCGAGGCGAGTGGTATGCCGTCTTTCTCACCCCACCGCTGCCCGGCGCTCGCCGCCGGAACCGTAATAGTAATAGGCATGATAACCGCCATAGGCGCCATGCGATTCCTGCACCTTGCATAGAACCCCACCCAAGATGCGCGCATGGGCGTGATGCAAGCGTTTGAGTACTGCCTCCAGGTGGCCCAGGCGAGTCTCGCCGGCGCTGGCCACCACCAGGGTGGCC
>JALSHN010000206.1 GCA_026982215.1 Gammaproteobacteria bacterium | reverse complement strand
TTATCTGGACGGCCGAGCGGTGGACGACCTGGACGACGACCACTTGGCCCGCTTGCGCAACCGCCACATCGGCTTCGTATTCCAGTCCTTCAACCTCATTCCCCAGCTCAGTGCCCGGGCCAACGTAGAACTGCCGTTGATCTATGCCGGCATGTCGCCCGCCGCCCGTCGCCGGCGGGTGACCCTGGCCCTGGAGGCTGTGGGGCTGGCCGAGCGTGCGGGGCATCGGCCGACCCAGCTCTCCGGGGGACAGCAGCAGCGGGTAGCGGTGGCGCGGGCCGTGGTCAACAACCCGGATCTGATCATCGCCGACGAGCCTACCGGCAACCTCGATCCCGCCTCTGCCGAGGGTGTCATGAGACTGTTCGAACGGCTGGTGACGGCGGGGAAGACGCTGATCCTGGTCACCCACGAAGCCGAGGTGGCCGCACGTGCGCGCCGTATCCTGCGTTTGCACCAGGGGCGGATCGTGGAGGATCGCCGTGTTTGAAGACCGTTGGGAACTCTGGCGTGACCGGATGGTGCAGGTGATCCGGGTCCTCGAGGCCAACCGCCTGCGCACCGGGGTGAGCATCCTCGGCGTGGCCCTGGGGGTGGCCGCCCTGTTGGTGGTTCAAGTGGCCACCGACGCCGGGCGCCGGGCGGTGTTCGCCGAGCTGGAGACCTATGGCCTGACCACGCTGTGGATCTTCCGCGATTGGCAGCAAGACCGCCCCAGTGTGCAGCGGCCCGGCTCCGGCATCGACAATGACGACTATGCGGCCATCCGCCGCAGCCGCTGTTGTCCCAACGTGGTCCGTTTCAGCGCCGTGGTCTACCCGCAGAACTGGATGGTTCCTCTGTTCGCCGAAGGCCGCGTGAGTCAGTCGGCGGTGGAGGGGGTGGACGTGGACTACCTGGCGATCAACAACGACCGCATCGTCTCCGGCCGTGGGCTGCGGCCGGCCGACGTCAACGGCCGCCGGCCGGTGGCGATCATCGGCCCGGTGGTACGCCAGCGGCTCTTTGGCAGCCGCTTGGCCCTGGGGCGTACCCTGCGCCTGGGGGAGACCCAGTTCACCGTGGTGGGCGAGTTGGCATACAAAGACCGCAGCCTGTTGGCCGCCATCGGAGCCACCCAGGGTTACGACGTCAACGACCGGGTCCTCATCCCGTATACCGTCTATCAGCAACTCATGGGTGGTACCCGCGACATCCAGACCCTGCAGGCCCAAGCCCCGTCGCTGGAACGGGCGGAACAGGCTGGACGGGAGGTGGTGCGTTTCCTGGAACGGCGCCACCAGAAACGTTACCGCTACCGGGTTCAGGACATGCGCTCCTGGATCACCACCGCCGAAGAGGTGCTGGGGGTGATCACCCTGGTGGGCGGGGTGGGGGCGGGGATCGCCCTGCTGGTGGGTGGCATGGGGATTCTGGGGATCATGTCCACCGCAGTGGTGGAACGGACGCGGGAGATCGGCCTGCGCAAGGCGGTGGGCGCGCGCCCACGGGACATCCTGGGGCAATTCGTCGCCGAGGCCGGTTTCATCGGCCTGCTGGGAGGAGTGGCCGGTCTGGGGTTGGCGTTGACTGTGCTGGTGATGGGGCGATTGTGGACCGGTTTCTGGTTCCTGCCCGGCATCGGCCAGGTCCTGTTGGCCCTCGGCCTGGCCTTGGTCGCCGCCCTGGTCGCCGGTGTCCTCCCGGCCCGGCGTGCCGCCGCCTTACCCCCCGCCGAGGCATTGCGCCATGACTGAGGCCCCTCAGGGAGCCGCCTCCGGCAACACCATGTTGCTGCTGATCAACTCCACCCGATCCAGTTGCAACAGGCGCTGCTCACTACCCACCAGGCGGGAAAAGTCCAGCGAATAACGCACCATCCCCAGGGCCGGGTGCAGCCAGGCCGCGCCGTTCCAGTACGCCCAATAGGCGTTGCCGTTGGGCAGGGTGAGCGAGAGATCGAGCGCCAGTTGCAAACGCAGGCTCTCGAAGCGCCCCGTCGGGGTCTGCGCCGTATCAAGGCCGGCCGGCGACAAAGTCAGCGTGAGGCTGCCCTGTTGCAGCCGGTTGCCCCGGCCGTCATACGCTGTCAGCTCCACGGCCTGCAAGGAAATTTCCGTCTGCCACTGTGCCAGTGGCGGGATCAACAGCTTGGGAGATTCCAGCCAATACACCGCTTCGCTGCGGTTGCCGTCGATCCCCACCCCGACGGCATGGAGGGTGAGGGTACCGCTGTCGTCATCCTGGGTGACATAGAAGCTCAGCAGATCGTCCCAGCCGCCGCTGAAATCGTGATGCCACTCCCAACGGAGCAGATCCGCCGGCAGCCGCCCATCGGGGGGGGCGAGGCGATCAGGGTCATTGATCCGTGACCAGCGCTCCAAGCGGCTGCCGTTGACCAGCGGGAAATCGTTCTCCACGGCCGCGGTATCGAAACCGAGAAATTCGAAGTCGTTGCGCTCACCGCCACTGAAACGGTGCAGCGTCATTTCCCCCAGCGGGAAGAAGCGGTCACTGCCGGGCTGGGTGCAGCCGCTTAGCCAGAGGGTGAGCAGCAGAAGCAGGCGGATCACGATGCAGGGCCCCGCCGGTTGTGCCGGCGCCGCGCCCGCCGCGCCCGCCAAGAACGCACCACGATCAGGCGCCACAAGCCGCGGGCGGCGAGATTGCCCACCAGCGCACTCACCGAGCCCACCACGAAAGACCCCAGCAGCAACGGCTGCCATCGTGTTTCCAACACCGCTTGCACCCACTCCATGGTGAGCTCCACCCCGCCTTCCATGGGGGGCATGCCCATCAACCAGGCACCCACCCGGTAGGCGAAATAAAACATCGGGGGAATGGTGAGCGGGTTGGTGAGCCACACCAGCACCACGGAAATGGGCAGATTGACCCGAAACAGGATCGCCCCCGCGGCGGCGATGAGCATCTGCATGGGGGCGGGGATGAAGGCACAGAACAGACCCACGGAGACCGCGCCGCTCACCGAGCGCTTGTTGAGGTGCCAGAGGTTGGGGTCGTGCAACAACGATCCGAAGACACGGATGTAGCGATGGTTGCGGATCTTTTCCGGATCCGGCAGGTGGCGTTTGATGTAACGTCTGGGCATGCCCTTCTCAGCGCTTCAGGAGCACGTACACCGCCCCTGTTCCACCGTCTTCGCGGCGTGCCGAACAAAAGGCGAGGACCCCTTGTGCCTGCCTCAGCCAGCCATCCACGGCCTGCTTCAACACCGCCTCCTTGGAGGAACGGCGGCCCTTGCCGTGGATGATGCGCACACAGCGCGCACCTCGGCGCTCCATCCGTTGCAGGAAGGCCCATAAGGCCTGGCGGGCTTCGCGGCGGGTCAAACCGTGCAGATCCAACTCCCCTTCGACACTATACTGCCCCCGGCGAAGTCGCCGCAAGACATTGTTTTGTAACCCAGGCTTTGCGAAAGACAACACGGTGTCCGCCTGGATGGGCCCATGGTCGTGCGGATCACTCCACGGGGGATCGGTGGCAGGAGCGGGGAGGGGGGACGGTGGGGGGCCGCGGTGACGTCCGGGGCGCTTCTCCACAGGGCGCTCGCACTCCAGCCGGCGCACCCCGGCCATCGCCTCACGAAAGATGCGTGCCTCGTCGTCGTCGATTTTTGGCATAATGCCCACCGGAACCCGCGACGCTACCGGCGGGAAGTATACGACGACCCGAGACCTCCCCGGACGTGCTACGTCTCCTGCTCAGTAACGACGACGGTTGCCTGGCCCCGGGCCTGGGCGTGCTCGCCGAGGCGCTCTCCCCCTTGGGAGAGGTGGTGGTGGTGGCGCCGGACCGCAATCGCAGCGGCGCTAGCAACTCGCTCACGTTGGACCGCCCTCTGCGTGTCTCAGGGGGGGGAGGGCGCTATTGTGTCGATGGCACGCCCACTGATTGTGTTCACCTGGCCATCACCGGTTTGTTGGAGCAGGAACCGGACATGGTGGTCTCCGGCATCAACGAAGGCGCCAATCTGGGGGATGACGTGCTCTATTCGGGCACAGTCGCCGCCGCGGTGGAGGGGCGTTTTCTCGGTCTGCCGGCGATGGCCGTCTCCCTGGTGGGGCATCCCGTGCGCCATTACGCCACCGCGGCCGAATACGCCCGCCGTCTGGTGGAGGCCTTGCGGCGCCACCCCCTGCCGGCGGACACCATCTTGAACGTCAATGTCCCCGATCGGCCTCTGGAGGAAATCCGCGGGATCCAGGCCACCCGCCTGGGACACCGTCACAAGGCGGAACCGGTGATCCGCGCACACGACCCCAGGGGCCGCCCCATCTACTGGGTAGGACCGGCCGGTCCGGCCCAGGATGCCGGCCCCGGCACCGATTTTTACGCCGTGGAGCAGGGTTACGTCTCGGTGACCCCCATCCAGGTGGACCTGACCCACTACCCCGCCATCGATCCCCTGGCCCAGTGGCTGGAGAGACTGCCGTCGTGACCTCTCGCGCGCGATTGCAAGGAATCGGGATGACCTCTCGGCGCACCCGGGCACGGCTGGTGGAACAATTACGCCGGGCCGGAATCGACGACGAGGCCGTGTTGGAGATCATCGCCACACTGCCGCGGCACATCTTCGTGGACGAGGCTCTGGCCAGCCGGGCCTACGAAGACACCGCCCTGCCCATCGGTTTCGGCCAGACCATTTCCCGGCCCTACACCGTGGCGCGGATGACCGCGCTGCTGACCCGGGGGCGGCGCCTGTCGCGGGTATTGGAGGTAGGGACCGGCTCGGGGTACCAGACCGCGGTGTTGGCGATGTGCGTGGAACAGGTCTACAGCGTGGAACGCATCGTCGGTCTGCTGCGGCGCGCCCGCTCCCGCCTGCGGGAACTCGAGCTGTGGAATGTCCATCTCAAACACGATGACGGCACGGTGGGGTGGCCGGAGCATGCCCCCTACGACGGCATCCTGGTGACGGCGGCGGTGGAAGAGATCCCCCCGGCCTTGCTGGAACAACTGGCACCGGGCGGGGTTTTGGTACTCCCGGCGCCTCACGAGGGGCGATTGATGTTGCAACGAATCCTGCGTACAGCGGCTGGCTTCGAATACGAACGGGTGGAAGAGGCCGCCTTCGTGCCGTTGCTGCCCGGTTTGCGCTGAGGAGGCACGATGAAACTGTTCGCCCGCCTCTACGAGCGCACCCTGGTCTGGTCACGCCACCGCCACGCACCACGCTATTTGTTCGCCCTCAGCTTCACCGAATCGTCGTTCTTCCCCATTCCGCCGGACACCATGCTGCTGCCCATGGCCCTGGCCCAGCCGGCCAAGGCGTGGTACTTCGCCGCCCTCACCACCCTGGCCTCGGTGCTGGGGGGGATCTTCGGTTATCTCATCGGTTATTTCGCCTTCGATCTCATCGAGCCCTGGTTACAGCAGAGCCGTTACTGGGAGGCCTACCTCCACGGACGCGAGTGGTTCGAGCGCTGGGGGGTGTGGGCGGTGTTGCTGGCCGGATTCTCGCCCATCCCTTACAAGGTCTTCACCCTCACCGCCGGGGTGATGCAGATGGCCTTCCTGCCTTTCGTTCTCGCCTCGCTGCTGGGGCGGGGGGCACGTTTCTTCCTCGTCGCCGCCCTGGTGCGCCTCGGAGGCGAACGCATGGATCACTTCTTGCGCCGTCACATCGACTGGATGGGGTGGGCCGTGGTGGGAGCGGTCGTGGTTTGGTATTTCGTCGAAACCCTGCGCTGATGTCGTGGCGGGGCCTGGCCGTGACCTTGTTGGCGGCCTGGCTGCTGAGTGGTTGCGGTGCCCATGTCCACCACCGGGTCAAGCCCGGGGAGACCCTCTACGCCATCGGTTGGCGGTACGGGGTGGACTATCGGGACCTGGCTCGCTGGAATGGCATTGAGCCTCCCTATCTCATCCGACCAGGGCAGGTCCTGCGGGTGGCGCCGCCGCAGGTGCCTTGGTGGGCGCGACAGGCCCAGACTCAGCCTCAGCCACAATCCCGACCCGCCTCCGCCGCTGAATCCCCTTCGCCGGCCTCGCCGCCGCCCGTCCAGGCCTCCACCTCGGCAAGGCCCGCATCGCCCACAGCGACGAGACGTGAGCAGACCCCCATCCGCTGGCGCTGGCCAGCGACCGGCCCGGTGGTGCGCCGTTTCGATCTCAAGCCTCCGGCCAACAAAGGTATCGACATCGCCGGTCGTCTCGGGTCGCCGGTACGGGCCGCCGCCGGCGGCGTGGTGGTTTATACTGGCCAGGGGATCATCGGTTACGATAATCTCATCATCGTCAAACACGATCAGAATTACTTAAGCGCTTACGCTCATAATCAAACACTGTTGGTGAGGGAGAAGGATCGTGTCGCCGCCGGGCAGATCATCGCCCGCATGGGGCGCGACGACACCGGGCGAACCGTGGTGCATTTCGAGATCCGTTACCGCGGCCGCCCCATCGATCCACTGAAACTCCTGCCACATCGAGGGGGAGACGGCGGGGGCTGACCGCTGTTCGCGGTGCGGCCGGGAACGGAACGTCCGGCCGGAGAGGGCGACAAATCCGCCGAGTCCGCGGGGATGCGGGTAGTGACCACCGT
The DNA here is from genome assembly GCA_026982215.1 of Gammaproteobacteria bacterium. GTDB lineage: Bacteria > Pseudomonadota > Gammaproteobacteria > S012-40 > S012-40 > S140-43. The sequence continues at coordinate 11,648 of JALSHN010000206.1, read as the reverse complement.
CGGCGGTGCAACGAGGCCAACAGGAGGTTAGGGCGATGAACGACAAGCGCGAATCCAGGAACGCCAGGGATGAGCACGACGGGGCGTCGGTGAACCTCATCGATCCTCCAGCCGCCTCATCCGCCGACCCGGACGCCCTTCCGGCGCGACGCCGCGGCCGCAACAAAGAGGCCTCCGACGGCGAGCTGGACGCCACCCGACTCTATCTCAGCGAGATCGGCTATACCCCCCTGCTCAGCGCCGAAGAAGAAGTCCATTATGCCCGCCTGGCCCAGAAGGGTGACCAGCGGGCCCGGGCACGGATGATCGAGAGCAATCTGCGCCTGGTGGTGAAGATCGCCCGTCGTTATATCAATCGTGGCTTGCCTCTGCTGGACCTCATCGAGGAAGGCAACTTGGGGCTCATCCACGCGGTGGAGAAGTTCGACCCCGAGCGGGGTTTCCGCTTCTCCACCTACGCCACCTGGTGGATCCGGCAGACCATCGAACGGGCGCTGATGAACCAGACCCGCACCATCCGCCTGCCTGTGCACGTGGTGAAAGAGATCAACGCCTGTATGCGGGCGGCGCGTCGCTGTTCTCAAGAGGGGGTGCGTGAACCCACTGCTGAGGACATTGCTCAAGCGATGGACAAGCCGCTGGCCGAGGTGGAACGCATGCTGGGGCTCAATGAACGGATGGCCTCGGTGGACTCGCCCATCAACGGCGATCCGGAACGCTCCATCCTCGACGCCATTCCCGACGAGCACAGTGCCGATCCCAGCGCCGAGGTACAGGACGAGAACGTGCGCCGCTTGCTGGACATGTGGCTGCGTCGCCTCACCCCAAAGCAACGGCAGGTGGTGGTGCGTCGTTTCGGGCTCCACAACCAGCGTGTCTCCACCCTGGAAGAGGTGGGCGAGGAGATCGGGGTGACTCGCGAGCGGGTCCGTCAGATTCAGGTGGAGGCCCTGGGGCGCCTGCGCCAGATCCTGGAACAGGAGGGTTATTCCCTGGAGATCGTGCTGCCGGGGTGAAAGAGGGGATTCGGTGAGGCTCAGAGCATGAGGGCCGCGGCTGCGGGACGGCCGTCGCTGATGAGGAAGTTGTAGGTCCGACAGGCGGCGGCGGTATCCATTACCTCCACACCGATGCCTCGGCTGGTGAGGGGCAGCAAGGTCCGGGGATGGGGAAACACTTGGCGTGGACCGGTGCCCAGGATCACCACTTCTACCTCCAGTGTCAGCAGGGCCTCCAGGTGCCCGCTTTCCAGATCCTGGGGCGTGGTCGGTCCCCAACCGCTCAACAGCCGTTGCGGTGTCACCACCACATTCTCCTGCAACACCTCGAGCCGCTCGGCCTGCAGCCGGGCCAGTGCCTCGGCATCCAGATGGGGCGGGACTTCCCCCAGGGGTTTGATCACCGTCAGCCGTCCCGGCTCATAGCTGCGGATGGCATAACGGCTGTGATCGTAATCCTGATGGATCTGCATCGCCCACTCCAAGCGGCCCGACGTTAAAAGGTCTTTCATGGTAACATAGCCGATTGTCGCCACGCCCTGTGGGCCTGAACCCCAGGTCCGGCAATCTCTCGTGAATCCGACTGCTTCTGCGTACCGCGAATCGAGGACGGCACCGTTTTGTTTTCCGAATTCCAGAGAATCAAGCGTCTTCCCCCCTACGTCTTCAACATCGTCAACGAATTGAAGGCCAAGGCCCGGGCCCGGGGGGAGGACATCGTCGATTTCGGCATGGGCAATCCCGATCAGCCCACCCCGCAACACATCGTCGACAAATTGGTGGAGGTGGCCCAGCGCCGCGATACCCACCGCTATTCGGTGAGCCGGGGGATCCCCCGGTTGCGCCGGGCCATCTGTCGTTGGTACCAACAACGTTACCAAGTGGAGTTGGATCCCGACAGCGAGGCCATCGTCACCATCGGCTCCAAGGAGGGCCTGGCCCATCTGGCCCTGGCCACGGTGGGGCCGGGTGATGCGGTGTTGGTGCCCAACCCCACCTATCCCATCCATCCCTACGGTTTCGTCATCGCCGGCGCCGACATCCGCCACGTGCCGCTGGTGCCGGGGGGCGATTTCTTCGCCGAGCTGGAGAAAGCCATCAAGGACTCCTGGCCCAAACCCAAGATGCTGGTGCTCAATTTCCCCGGCAACCCCACCACCCAATGTGTCGAGCTGGAGTTCTTCGAGCGGGTGGTGGAGATCGCCCGCGAGCACGGGATCTGGGTGATTCACGACCTGGCCTATGCCGACATCGTCTTCGACGGCTACCAGGCGCCGTCGTTTCTCCAGGTCCCGGGGGCCAAGGAGGTGGGCGTGGAGTTCTTCACCCTCTCCAAGAGTTACAACATGCCCGGTTGGCGAGTGGGCTTCATGTGCGGCAACCCCACCCTGGTCAATGCCCTCTCGCGGATCAAGTCCTATCTGGACTACGGCATGTTCACCCCCATCCAGGTGGCCGCCATCACCGCCCTGGAGGGGCCGCAGGACTGCGTCGCCGAGATCCGCGACAGCTACCGCCGCCGGCGTGACGTGTTGTGCAACGGTCTGAACAATGTGGGCTGGACGGTGGAGCCCCCCAAGGCCACCATGTTCGTCTGGGCCCCCATTCCCGAGCCCTATCGGCATCTGGGATCGTTGGAGTTCGCCAAGAAACTGTTGGCCGAGGCCAAGGTGGCGGTCTCCCCCGGGGTGGGCTTCGGCGAATACGGCGACGGCTTCGTCCGTTTCGCCCTGATCGAGAACGAACATCGTACCCGCCAGGCCATCCGTGGCATTCGTGAGATGTTCCGTCGGGACAAGCTGATAACACGTTGAAAAATTAGGGAGGCGGTCATGGAACCGGTGAAGATCGGTCTGCTGGGAATGGGAACGGTGGGCGGGGGCACCATCGAGGTGCTGCGACGCAACGCCGAGGAGATCGCCCGCCGCGCCGGGCGGGGTATCGTGGTGGCCCGTGCCAGTGCTCGGGACATCAGCCGACCCCGACCCTTCGACACCCGAGGCATCGCGCTCACCCGCGACCCCTTCGAGGTGGTGGACGATCCCGAGCTGGCCATCGTGGTGGAACTCATCGGTGGCGATTCACCGGCCCGGGAACTGGTGCTGCGCGCCATCGACAATGGCAAACACGTAGTCACCGCCAACAAGGCCTTGATCGCCAAGCACGGCAACGAGATCTTCGCTGCCGCCCAGGCCAAGGGAGTGATGGTGGCCTTCGAAGCGGCAGTGGCCGGCGGCATCCCCATCATCAAGGCCATCCGCGAGGGGTTGTCGGCCAACCGCATCCACTGGCTGGCGGGAATCATCAACGGTACCGGCAATTTCATTCTCACCGAGATGCGCGATCGTGGCGCCGATTTCGCCGAGGTACTGGCCGAGGCCCAGCGCCTGGGCTATGCCGAGGCCGACCCCACCTTCGACGTAGAGGGTATCGACGCCGCCCACAAGCTCACCATCCTCGCCGCCATCGCCTTCGGTATCCCCTTGCAGTTCGAACGGGTCTACACCGAAGGCATCACCCGCATCACCTCCGAGGACGTGGACTATGCCGCCCAGTTGGGTTATCGCATCAAGCATCTGGGGATCGCCAAGCGCACCGAGGCCGGGGTGGAGATGCGGGTGCATCCCACCTTGATCCCTCACCGGCGGCTGATCGCCAATGTGGATGGGGTGATGAACGCCGTGTTGGTCAATGGTGATGCGGTGGGGCCGACCCTCTACTACGGCGCCGGCGCCGGCGCCGAGCCCACCGCCTCGGCGGTGGTGGCCGACCTGGTGGACGTGGTGCGTACCCTCACCTCGGACCCGGAAAACCGCGTGCCCCATCTGGCCTTCCAGCCCGATGCCCTCTCCGATCTACCCATCCTGCCCATGGAGGCGGTGGAGACGGCCTATTATCTGCGCATGGTGGCCGAGGACCGTCCCGGGGTGCTGGCCGAGGTGACCCGCATTCTTGGAGATGAGGGGATCAGCATCGAGGCCATCCTGCAGAAGGAGCCCCGGGAAGGGGAACGGCTGGCCACCATCATCCTCCTCACCCACCGGGTGCGCGAGGCGAACATGAACCGCGCCCTGGAGGCCATCGCTGCCCTCCCGGCGATCCATGGCGAGATTCAGCGCATCCGCCTGGAAACTCTGGAATCCTGATTCGACGGAGCACGAACATGCCTTTCCGAACCCGCTACACCGGTCTGATCGACAAGTACCGCGACCGCCTGCCCGTGCACGACGACACCCGGGTGATCTCCCTGGGGGAGGGCAACACGCCGTTGATCCGCCTCAATAACATCCCCCGGGATCTGGGGTTCGAAGTGGACATCTACGTCAAATACGAAGGTCTCAACCCCACAGGGTCCTTCAAGGACCGCGGCATGACCATGGCGGTCACCAAGGCGGTGGAGGAGGGCAGCCGGGCGGTGATCTGTGCCTCCACCGGCAACACCTCGGCCTCTGCCGCCGCCTATGCCGCCCGCGCCGGCATCACCGCCTTCGTGCTCATCCCCGACGGCAAGATCGCCCTGGGGAAATTGGCACAGGCGATGATGCACGGGGCAGTGGTGCTCCAGATCAAGGGCAACTTCGATCAGGGCATGGCCCTGGTGAAGGAGGTGGGAGAGACGGCGCCGGTGACCATCGTCAACTCCATCAATCCCTACCGTCTTCAGGGGCAGAAGACCGCGGCCTTCGAGATCATCGAGGAGCTGGAGTGCGCCCCCGATTATCACTGCCTACCGGTGGGCAATGCCGGCAACATCACCGCTCACTGGATGGGGTACTGCGAGTACTTCGAGCACGGTATCGTCAACAACCGCCCCAAGATGGTGGGCTACCAGGCCGCTGGTGCCGCGCCCTTCATTCGTGGGGAGATGGTGGACCAGCCGGAGACGGTGGCCACCGCCATTCGCATTGGCCATCCCCAGAGCTGGGACAAGGCCTGGGTGGCGCAGAAGGAGTCGGGAGGCTGGTTCGATGCCTGCGCCGACGAGGAGATCCTCGCCGCCCAGAAGCTGCTGGCCCAGAAGGAAGGCGTGTTCTGCGAGCCGGCCTCGGCCACCTCCCTGGCCGGTGCCCTGCGCGACATCCGCAGCGGACGCATCCCCGCCGGTTCCAAGGTGGTGTGCACCCTCACCGGCCACGGTCTCAAGGACCCTGATGTGGCCATCCGCCAGAGTGGAGACGGGGTGATGGTGACCATCGAGCCCACCCGCGAGGCGGTGGAAGAGGCCATTCTCGGGCATCTCTGACAACCATCGGGTTAATGCCCGGTTAAACCGCTTGGGGGCACACTGGCTCCGTGGCGGTGTGTCTTTCGATGCCGAATTGTGAACCCGGGCACGGAAACGGCGTCTCAGGGACCATGTCCACCGACGCGGGGAGGACGATAACCAATCCTGCACAGGGGACAAGGAACGAGGTGAAGAACATGCAGGAAACACGTTGTAAACTGGTCATCGAGAGCGTGCGGGAAGACGGCAAACGCTTCCGCCCCTCCGATTGGATCGAGCGCATCTCCTCTTTGATGGGGGAATTCGGTCCCGATCACCGGCTGCATTACGCTCATGAGGTGCGCCCGGCGATCATCGACGGTGAGAAGTGTCTGGTGGTGGACGAGGCCCTCAAGGAACGCAACCCCCAGGCCTACGAGTACATCCTCGAATTCGCGCGTTCAAACCACCTCAAGATCCATCTGGAGTGTCCACCCACGGCGCATTGAGCCGACGAGACCATTGGGCAGAAAAAAACGCCCCGCTGGGGATTTTTCCCCGCGGGGCGTTGATTTTTTCGGCCGCACGATCTCAGCGGAAGCGATAGTAGGCGCGATTGAGATATTGCACCACGGCCTCGATCTGGGCCTCGCTCCATTCCTTGCCGTTGCGGGTCTCGCAGAAGCGCACCCGGTTCTCCAGGTCCTTCAGGGAATGGATGATGCGGTTGGGCCGGGTGTAGACCCGGTCGTCATGACAGCCTTGGCAGTCCTTTTCCACCAGGGCCTTGCCGTCGGGTTGGTCGGCGAGCGTGGTCTGGCTTCCCAGCACGAGCAGGACGATGGCGACCACCAGGGCGCTTGCGCGTTTCATAGTATTTTCCTCGGATTTGATTGTAGCCATTGCAACGCAGTGGTTTCCCCCTGTCAAGCCGTCGGCTCCCGGGTCAATGGTTTCCCGCTGTCTCCACGTGCGTAGAGACGGCCCAGGACACTTCCAAGAGTGAGCCAGAACAGCAGATTGGTGACGGCGCTGGCGAGCCAAAAGCGCTGCAGCAGTTCATGGGGAACGGCGCTGTGATGGATTTCTGGCTGGGGGGCGCCGATGAGGTGGGGCAGGAGGACGAGCCCCGCGCCCAGTAATTTGGCACCCCAGCCAGGACCGAAGGCCAACAGCGCCAGTCCGGCGGCGGAACAGATCACCGTCAGCAGCCACCAGGCCTGACGCACGCCCAGCTCGGCACTCTGAGTGCCGGGGAGTTCGGGGGGCAACCCCAGGGCCGGCAGCAGAAAGAACACCAGGAAACCGGCACCGCCCCACAGCAGACCACGCAAGGCCCCCTGGGCACCGGCCAGGGCCATGAAGGCACCGAGGATCAGGGCGTAACCGATTCCCACGAGGACATCGGCCACCACGGTGTAGAACGCCCGCTCCATCCCGTCTTGGGGGACCCATTCCTCGTCGTGATGAAGGCTTTCTTCACCGTCGTGGTGATGGCCGGCCGATTCCATGGCGGTTTCGTAGCTCTCCGCCTCCAGGATCAGGGAGGTGGCCCAGGGGAGGGTGAGGGCGGACATGACCAGAGCACCGATGAGACCGGCGATCAGCGCCGGCAAAACCAGGTCACGAAAGCTCATGGCGGTCAGTGGCAGGGGAAGACCGCCACATGGCGGGTGTCGTGGGCGGCGTTGTGGAAGGCCGGTTGGGGGGCGAAGCCGACCACGGCCAGAATCACCACACCCAAGGCCAGGGCCCCCAGGGCGCTGCGCAGGGTGCGGCCGTCGAGGCGCGAGAGGATAGAACTGGATGACAAGGACATGAAGACCTCCTGGTGCGAATGCCAGGCGGGAATGGAGGGGACCAACCCCCGGCACCGCCCGCCGCAGTGCCGTTCGTGTCTCGCCGGGCCGGTCTCCGGGCTCGCGAAGATTTCCGGGGCCGCGCCTTCCCGGGTCTCCCCAGTGGCGTTTGCGGCCCCGCCTCGCCTACCGTTGCGGGGGCAGCGCCGGCTTGGGCCTTGCGGCCGCACCGGCTTCCCGTTTCATCCACCAGCGGTGGACACCCGACGAAGCGAACGATTAAATCTTCTGTGGGCTGGCCTTGTCAATGCAGCTCAGGTGCCGCAGGTGGTGCGATAGGGGCCGAAATCCTCGGGAGCGGGTTGGAGGTATTCGGCATCGGCCTCGCGTTCTTCGAAGGGGGCGCGGACGACCGCCAACAGGCGCTGGAAGGGCTGAAGATCGCCGGCGGTGGCGGCCTCCAGGGCCGCTTCCACCAAGTGATTGCGGGGGATGTAGGCGGGGTTGATCCGCCTCAGGACGGCGGCACGTTCCTTGGGGGGCATGGTGGGTTCCTTGTCCAGCCGTTGCCGCCAGCGCCGCAGCCAGGCGGTGAGCGCGGGGGAACGGGGGTCCCGGGCCAGGCCGAGCAGAACGGTATCGTCACCCGCCACGGCATCGGCCAGGCGGCGGAAGGCCAGGGTGTGGTCCATGGCCTCTTGGGTGCAGACCTCGAGAAATTCCTGCGTGAGCTGCTCGTCGCGGGCTTGCAGGGTGCGCAGGCCGAGCTTGGCCCGCAGGGTCTCCTGCCACCGGGCCTGGAAACGTTGGGGGATGGTGGCGACCTGCTCCTCGGCCCATTGGTGCGCCGCTTCCGAGTCGGCATCGAACAGGGGAAGCAGGGTCTCGGCCAGCCGCGCCAGGTTCCATTGGATGATGCGGGGTTGGTTGCCGTAGGCGTATCGGCCTTGGTGGTCGATGCTGCTGAATACGGTCTGGGGGTGGTGAGCCTCCATGAAGGCGCAGGGGCCGTAGTCGATGGTTTCCCCGGAGAGGGTGGTGTTGTCGCTGTTCATCACCCCGTGGACGAAACCCACCGCCATCCATTGACTGATCAGCCGCAGTTGTCGCTCCACCACTCGTTGGAAGAATTGGCGGTAACGGTCCTTTTCCGGTTGTTCGAGGAGGTCGGGATCATGGCGGCCGATGGTGAACTCGGCCACTCGCCCCACCAATTCGGGACCATGGTGGACGGCGGCGTATTGGAAGGTGCCCACTCGGATGTGGCTGGCGGCGATGCGGGCCAGGACGGCACCGGGCTGGTAGGCGCCGGGGCGGAATACCCGCTCGCCGGTGAGGACCACGGCCAGGGCCCGGGTGGTGGGGATGCCCAGGGCGTGCATGGCCTCGCCCATGAGGTATTCGCGCAGCATGGGGCCGAGGACGGCGCGGCCGTCACCGCCACGGGCGAAGGGGGTGGGCCCGCTGCCCTTGAGGTGGAGGTCCTTGAGTTCGCCTGTGGGGGTGGCGAGTTCGCCCAGCAGCAGGGCGCGGCCATCGCCGAGGCGAGGGACGAATTGGCCGAACTGGTGGCCGGCGTAGGCCTGGGCCACGGGTTGAGCGGCGGGAGGCGTCTCCATACCGCTGAGGAGGCGGGCGGTGATCATGGGGTCAGGGCGTTCGGGGAGGCCGAGTTCGTCGGCGAGATGGTCGTTGTAGATCACCAGAGCGGGCTCGGGGAAGTTTAGGCCGCGCCAGGGGATGTGCAGCTCGGGCAGGGCCTGGGCGAAGTGGTGTTGGAGGTCCAGATTCATGGAAAAATCCTGAGTAAATGAATAAGGATTTTAGGCCCAGGTGCCTCCCAGGGGAAGGCTCAGTGTTCTTCCTGGTCGAGACGGCTGGCCAGGGCCTTGAGGCTGGGGGCGATGGTGACGGGGTAGGGTGGGGCGTCGTCGAGGCCTCGCAGGGGATCGGGGAGGGCGGCGAGTTGTTCGGCCACCCGCTCGCGGATGGTGGCCAGGTCCTCGGGGGGGTGCAGGCGGCGGCCATGACGCATCACCTCGCCCAGCAGGGGTTGGCCCTCGGCCCGTTCCTCGGCGAGGGTGACGGTGTCGCCGGCGAAACGCCCCTGGCCGTCGTAGCGCCGCCAGACCTGTTTCGCCCCCGGCCAGGTGGCCTTGCCTTCGGAACGCTTGCGGCGTGGGCGTCCGGCGTAGCACATGAGCTTGTAGGCGCAGTCCAGGTAGGGGGCGTCGGCGGAGGTGTCCAGACGGGTGCCGATGCCGAAGCCGTCGATGGGTGCACCCTGGGCCAACACGTCGTGGATGCGGCGTTCGTCCAGGTTGCCGCTGGCGAAGAGGGTGGTGTCGCGGAGTCCACCGGCGTCGAGGATGGCGCGGACCTTACGGGCGTGCTCGGCCAGGTCGCCGGAGTCGATGCGGACCCCTTTGATGTGAATTCCCTCCGCGGCCAGGCGGGGGGCGATCTCCACCACCCGGCGGGCGGCGCGCTCGGTGTCGTAGGTGTCGATGAGGAGAACGACGTTGTCGGGCTGGGCGTGGGCGAAGTGGAGGAAGGCGTCGCTCTCGCGGTCGTGGGCCTCGATGAAGCTGTGGGCCATGGTGCCGAACACCGGGATGCCGAAGGCGGGTTCGGCGAGGACGTTGGAGCTGCCGTGGAAGCCGGCGAGGTAATTGGCCCGGGCGGCGAGGAGACCGGCCTCGGCCCCGTGGGCGCGGCGCAGGCCGAAGTCCACCAGCAGCTTTCCGGGGGCGGCCAGCACGCAGCGGGCGGCCTTGGAGGCGATGAGGGTCTGGAAGTGGATGAGGTTGATGAGCCGGCTCTCGATGAGTTGCGCCTGAGGCAGGGGGGCGGTGATGCGCACCAGCGGTTCGTTGGGGAAGCACACGGTGCCTTCGGGGAGGGCGTGGACTTGTCCGGTGAAGCGGAGTGTGCCCAGGTAGTCGATGAATTCAGGGGGGAAGCGGCCGCTGTGGCGGGCCCATTCCAGTTCGGCCTCGCCGAAGCGGAGATTCTCAAGGTAGTCGAGGAGTTGTTCCAGCCCGGCGGCGAGGTAGAAGTTGCGGTTGGGAGGAAGCTCGCGGACGAAGAATTCGAACACTGCCTCGCCTTCCATGCCCTGGGCGTGGTAGCCGGCGAGCATGGTGAGTTGGTAGAGGTCGGTGGTGAGCGGGCTGTTGCCGGCGTCGATCATGGGCTCTGGGGCATCTCCAGGTCGCTGAGGGTCAGGGGGAGGGCGCCGGCGGCGAGCATCTCGTCGATGGCGCGTTCACCGTCACCGGGCTGGAGGTCCACGGCGCGGATGGCGTCGGTGAGTAGATAGACGGTGAAGCCTTCGTTCAGGGCATCGAGCACGGTGTGTTTGACGCAGTAGTCGGTGGCCAGGCCGCCGATGAACAGGCGGCGGATGCCCATGTCGCGCAGTTGCGGCGCCAGTTCGGTGCCTTGGAAGGCGGAATAGGCTTCTTCTTCTGCTCGGGTGGCCTTGGAGACGATGTAGGCATTCTCAGGCAACTCCAGGGTGGGGGCGAAACGGGCACCCTCGCTGTCCTGGATGCAGTGGGGCGGCCAGGGGCCCCCCTGAGCTTTGAAGGAGCAGTGGTTCGGCGGGTGCCAGTCGCGGCTGGCAAAGATGGGCAGGCCGGCGGCCCGGAAGCGGTGGATGTAGTCGTTGAGCGGCGCGATCACTTGGTCGCCATGGGGGACGGCGAGGGCACCGCCGGGAAGAAAGTCGTTTTGGACATCGACGATGAGCAGGGCGTCTCCGGGTTTGAGTCTCACGGTCATGGTGGTCACCCCTTGATGCAGATCAATGGTTCCAGCCGGGCCACTTTGTGGGCCAGGCCGGCGGCATCGGCGGCCTCCACCACCGCACTGACGTCTTTGTAGGCCTCGGGGGCCTCTTCGGCCACGCCACGCAGGGAGGGGCTCTTGACGATGATGCCCCGTCGGCGCAGTTGGGCGACGATGTCTTCGCCGCGCCAGTTGCGGGTGGCCTGGCGCCGGCTCATGGCCCGGCCGGCACCGTGGCAGGCCGAACTGAAGGCCAGCGCCTCGCTCTCGGTGGTGCCGGCGAGGATGTACGAGGCGGTGCCCATGGTGCCGCCGATGATCACCGGTTGCCCCCAGGGGCGCAGGGCCTCGGGGAGGAGCGGATGGCCGGGGCCCCACGCCCGGGTGGCCCCCTTGCGGTGGACGAACAGCCGCTTGCGGACGCCGTCCACCGGGTGTTCTTCTTCCTTGCAGGTATTGTGTGAGACGTCGTAGAGGAGCGTGAGTTCGCTGTCCGGGAGCACGCTTTGGAAGGCCTCCCGGGTGAGGTGGGTGATGATCTGGCGATTGGCCAGGGCGCAGTTGATGCCGGCGCGCATGGCGCCCAAATAGCGACGGCCGAGATCGGATTCGATGGGGGCGCAGGCCAGTTCGCGGTCGGGGAGCTCGATGCCGTAGCGGGCGGCGGCCTGGGCCATGAGCTTGAGGTAGTCGGTGCCGATCTGGTGTCCCAGGCCGCGGGAGCCACAGTGGATGCTCACCACCACCTGGTCCTCCCGCAGGCCGTAGGCGGCGGCGATCTCGGGGCGGTAGACGGTGGCGACCCGCTGGACTTCCAGGTAGTGGTTGCCCGATCCCAGGGTGCCCACTACCTGG
>JALSHN010000205.1 GCA_026982215.1 Gammaproteobacteria bacterium | reverse complement strand
CCTCCACCCAATTGGTGTTGAACCTGCTCCAGGCGGCCGAGGAATCGGGGGCCGACGTGATTGCCACCGAATGCCCCACCTGTCATTCCGGGCTGGAGATGCACCAGGTGCGGGCGGAAAAGGTCTTCGGTATCAAGACTAAGGTGAAGATCCTCTATTTTACCCAGCTCTTGGGGCTGGCCCTGGGGATCTCGCCACGGAAACTGGCGATTCACGAAAATATCAGTGATTCCATTGATTTCCTCAAGCAAAAGGGCGTCATTTGAGTCAGGAGGACTGTAACGGCTGCGAATTCCGCGACGACCTCCTCTACGACGACGAATACCAGATCTGGGTCGCCGTGGAGGAGGCGGCGGTGTTGCGCATCGGCATGACCGACCTGTCCCAGACCATCGCCGGGCGCATCCTCCACGTGCGGGTGCGCCGGCCGGGGACGGTCCGTCCCCGCGGCAAGCCGGTGGCCACCTTGGAGAGCGGCAAGTGGGCCGGGCCGGTGCCCAATGTCTTCGATTGCGAGATCATCGAGGGCAATCGGGCGGTGTTGGAGGATCCCTCCCTGCTCAATCGCGACCCCTACGGCCACTGGATCGCCCGGGTCAAACCCTTGGAACCCTTGGATGTCATCCGCGGGCGGCTGGTGAGCGGTGAGCGGGCCCGGGAAGGTTATTGCGAGCGCGCCCGCAGGGAGGACATCCACTGTAAGCGCCTGGACGACTAGAAAAAACGCGAGGGAGGCATGGAAGAACACTATCTCACCGAGCACGACGACCAATCGGTGCTCATCATCATGACCAGCGGGCCCTCCACTCCTCAGCGCTGTGCGACGCCGTTTTTCCTCGGCTCCATCCTCGCCGCCATGGATGCCGACGTGCGCATCTTCTTTACCATGGAAGCGGTGAATCTGCTCAAAAAAGGTGTCCCCGAAAACCTCACCGCCATGGAGGGAGGAAAGACCATCATCGAATTCATCCGCGACGCCAAGTCGGCGGGGGTGAAGATCTTTTTGTGCATGCCCGCACTGCCGGGTTATCACATCGATCCCGAACGGGATATCATCGATGAAGTGGACGAGGTGGTGGGTGGCGGTGTGCTCGCCGATCTCATCCTCTCCACTGATAAAGTGATCACGTTTTAACGACAAAACAAGGAGACAACGACATGGGCGTGGTAAGAGGCTGCGAAATTCCCGAAGATCTGCTCTACGACGTGGACAACAATGTCTGGGTCAAGGTCAACGACGATGGTACGGTCACCGTGGGGCTCACCAGCTATGCCTGCGCCTTGGCCGGTCAGATCGTCTCTTACACGCCCAAGAAGGTGGGCAAGGCGGTGAAAAAGGGCAAGTCCTGCGCCACGGTGGAATCCGGCAAATGGGTGGGGCCGGCCAAGTCTCCCGTAGCCGGTGAGGTGGTGGCCATCAACGATGCCGTGGCCGCCAACCCCGGCCTGATCAATTCCGATCCCTATGGCGAGGGCTGGCTGGTGAAGATCAAGCCGGCTGATGTGGAGGGTGACACCAAAGACCTGCTCACCGGCCAGGCCGCCCTGGACGCCTTCGAGAAGAAGATGGAAGCCGACGGCTTCGGAGGCTGCTGAGGTCGGCCGAGCACCATCCATGGCGCTGTTCCCCATTGGTACGGCGCCATTTTTTTCTGGAGCGGATCAATGAGCGTAGAGCGCATTTGGCAGGCCATCGCCGAGACCGAGGCCCTGGAAGACATCGAGCTGGCCAAGCCGTTGGTGAATCGCAGCGCCCAGTCGGTCAAGACCCGGGAGGCGATCAACTTCTACACCCCCACCTTCAAGAGTTTCCAGACCTCGGAGGTGAGCGTGTGCGGCAAGAATGCCTGGCCGGCGGTTTCCATCACCGGGGCGCGTTGCAAGCTCCAGTGCGACCATTGCAAGGCCAAGATCCTCGAGCCGATGATCCCCGCGGAGACGCCCGAGGCCCTGTGGGCGCTGGCCAACCGCCTCATCGCAGAGGAAGGGGCCCAGGGTATGCTGCTCACCGGCGGGTCCAACCACCGCAACGAAGTGGAATACGGCCCCTTCCTGGAGACCATCCGCCGGATCAAGGACAGCTACCCGCACTTCCGCTTCGCGGTCCACACCGCCTTGATGGATCACGACCAGGCGCGATCCTTGGAACAGGCCGGGGTGGACGTGGCGATGATGGACGTCATCGGCGCCCAGGAGACCATCACCCAGGTCTACCACCTCAAGCGCAGTGTGGAGGATTTCGAGGCCACCCTGGAGGCCCTGGTGGCCACCGAGATGAAGATCGTGCCCCACATCGTCGCCGGCCTGCATTTCGGCGAGCTGCTCGGTGAGTGGAACGCCCTGGAGATGGTGGCGCGCCACCTGCCCGATGCCCTGGTGCTGGTGGTGGTGAATCCCATCTACGCCAATCCCAGACGTCCCTTCAAGACCCCGGACCCGGAGGCGGTGGGCGAGTACATGCTCGAGCTCGCCGAGCGTCTGCCCGAGGACTTCCCGCTGCTGCTGGGCTGCGCCCGTCCCGCCGGCGAAGTGAAGACCCGGCTGGACAGCTACGCCGTGCTCGCCGGTTTCTCCGGCATCGCCCATCCCGCCGACGGCATGGTGGAACTGGCGGTGCGCCTGGGCAAGCGGGTCCAGGTCACTCCCAGTTGCTGTTCCATCACCATCGGCGAGGAGGTGCTGGGGGAGGAGACGGCCGGTTTCACCGTAGACATTCAACGCCTCATGGAGGAAAAGGGGCAGGCCCCGGCCCGTGGCCGGCCCATCCCCATCCCCGTGGTGGCGGCCAACTGAGGGAGGAGAGCACGATGGCACAATGGCGGCTGCTGGACACCGGTCTCTTGGGG
>JALSHN010000204.1 GCA_026982215.1 Gammaproteobacteria bacterium | reverse complement strand
GATGAGCGAACGGGCGGCGGCTGACCAGGGGCTGCTCAACTTCGCCGGCGGCGGGGCCTACGAGCACCACATCCCCGCGGCAGTGTGGGCCCTGGCCAGCCGTGGCGAGTACTACAGCGCCTACACACCCTATCAGGCCGAGGCCAGCCAGGGCAGTCTCCAGCTCATCTACGAGTACCAGACCATGATGGCCGGGCTGATGGCCATGGACGTCTCCAACGCCTCACTCTACGACGGCGCCACTGCCCTGGCCGAGGCCCTGCTCATGGCCCTGCGCGCCAACCGCAGGGTCAAGGCGCGCCGGGTGGCCCTGCCCCGCAGTGTCCACCCCGCCTATCGGGACACCGTGCGTACCCTGCTGGAGCCCCAGGGCATCGAACTGGTGGAACTGCCCTTCGACCCGGCCACAGGGGCCTGTGGCCCCGCCTCCCTGATCGAGGCCGGTGAGTTGGCGGCGGTGGTGGTCCCCCAGCCCAACTACTTCGGGGTGCTGGAGGACGTCCACGCCCTCACCGAGGCCGCCCAAGCCCGGGGCGCGCTGGTGGTGGCCCTGGTCAATCCCCTGCTGGCCACCGTGCTCGCCCCCCCCGGGGAATGGGGAGAGAAAGGCGCCGACATCGCCTGCGGCGAGGGGCAGCCCCTGGGCGTGCCCCTGTCCTCGGGAGGGCCCTACTTCGGCTTCCTCACCTGCCGTCAGGCCCTGGTGCGGCAGATGCCGGGGCGATTGGTGGGCCGCAGCGTCGATCTGGACGGCCGTCCCGCCTACACCCTCACCCTCCAGGCGCGGGAGCAGCACATTCGCCGGGCCAAGGCCACTTCCAACATCTGCACCAACCAGGGGCTGATGGTCACCGCCGCCACCATCCACATGGCCCTCATGGGTCCGGAGGGGCTGGAGCGTACCGCCCTGGTGAGCCATGACAACACCCGTGCCCTCGCCGCCCGCCTCCAGGCCATTCCGGGCGTCGAGCCCCTGTTCTCGGGACCGTTTTTCCACGAGGCCGCCCTGCGCCTGCCTCGGCCGGCCAGCGAAGTGATCGCCGCCATGGCCGAGCGCGGCATCCTCGCCGGCATCGACCTGGAGCGTGACTATCCCGAACTTGGCCACGCCCTGTTGTTGTGCGCCACCGAGACCAAGCGCGAAGACGACCTGGACCGTTACCTCCAGGCCCTGGAAGAGGTGTTGTCATGAGCCATCGCGATCTCGATCCCCCCATCTTCACCCGTTCCCGCCCCGGACGGCTCAACCGGGCGCAGATCCCCCAGCGGCGCCCCGAGGCCGACGACCTGCCCCGGGCACTGCGCCGCCGTCGCCGCGCACCCTTGCCCGAGCTCTCCGAGCTGGAGGCGGTGCGCCACTACACCCGGCTGTCGCAGAAGAACTTCTCCATCGACACCCATTTCTACCCCCTGGGCTCCTGCACCATGAAATACAACCCCCGGGGGGCCAACGCCCTGGCCATGCTGCCGGGGTTCCTCAACCGCCACCCGGCGGCGCCGGAGAGCCATGGTCAGGGGGTGCTCGCCTGCCTCTACGAGTTGCAGGAGATCCTCAAGGCGGTCACCGGCATGGAGGCGGTCTCCCTCACCCCCATGGCCGGCGCCCAAGGGGAATTCGCCGGCGTGGCGATGATCCGCGCCTACCACCAAGCTCGGGGCGATCACCAGCGCCGGGAGATCCTGGTCCCCGATGCCGCCCACGGCACCAACCCGGCCACCGCCAGCATGTGCGGCTACACCGTCCGCGAGATCCCCACCGACGCCCAGGGCGACGTGGACCTGGCCGCCCTGGAAGCGGCCCTGGGGCCGCACACCGCCGGGATCATGCTCACCAACCCCTCCACCCTGGGGGTGTTCGAGCGGCGGATCACCGAGATCGCCCGCCTGGTGCACCAGGCCGGTGGGCTGCTCTATTACGACGGCGCCAATCTCAATGCCATCCTCGGCAAGGTGCGCCCCGGCGACATGGGCTTCGACGTGGTTCACCTCAACCTCCACAAGACCTTCTCCACCCCCCATGGCGGCGGTGGGCCGGGGGCCGGCCCCATCGCCGTCAACGCCCGTCTGGAGCCCTATCTGCCCGTACCGCTGGTGGTGCGTGACCAGGATGGCCGTTATCGGCTCCAGGGGCGGGACGAACGGCCCCACAGCATCGGCCGCCTCAGTGCCTTCATGGGCAATGTCGGCATCCTGCTGCGGGCCTACGTCTACGCCCGGCTGCTGGGGCGGGAAGGCATGCCCCGGGTCGCCGAGTACGCCACCCTGAACGCCAACTACCTGGCCAAACGCCTCAGCGAGGCCGGTTTCGACCTCGCCTACCCTGAGCGGCGGGCCACTCACGAGTTCATCCTCACTCTGGCGCGTCAGGCCAAGGCGCTGGACGTCACCGCCCTGGACTTCGCCAAGCGGCTGTTGGACCATGGTTTCCACGCGCCGACCATGTATTTTCCCTTGTTGGTGCCGGAGTGCCTGCTCATCGAACCCACCGAGACCGAGGACCAGTCCACCCTGGACGACTTCGTCGCCGCCATGGCGGCCATCCTCGCCGAGGCCGAGAGCGACCCCCAGCGCCTCAAGGGGGCGCCCTACACCCTGCCGGTGCGGCGAGTGGACGAGGTGCGGGCGGCGCGGCGGCCCGATCTGAAATGGCGTCCTGAGGAGGCGGGCGATGCCTAAACCCGGGGCCACCGGGTTCAAACGCCTGTGTGATGCCACTCGCTATTCCATCCTGGGACTGGGGGCGGCCTTTCGCCACGAGGCCGCCTTCCGTCAGGAACTGGTCCTGGCGCTGGTATTGGTGCCCTTGGGGCTGTGGCTGGGCGAGAACGGCGTCGAACGGGCCCTGCTGCTGGCCAGCGTCC
>JALSHN010000203.1 GCA_026982215.1 Gammaproteobacteria bacterium | reverse complement strand
GTGGTGGCCACCGTGGAGACCGACAAGGCGGTGATGGATGTAGAGGTATTCCGTGAGGGTTACCTCTCCGGTCCCCTGGCCCCCGAGGGTGCCACCGTGCCGGTGGGCGAACCCATTGCCTACCTGGTGGCCGAGCCCGATCAAGTGGTGGGTGGCGAGCGCAAGACCAGCGCGCCCGCCAAGCCCTCCGCCGAGAAGTCGGCCACCCAGCCCAGCGCCCGGCCCGCACCGGCCCAGAAGGCCCCGACCCCCCATGTGACCACTGGCCCGGTACAACCAGCGCCCCGCCCCGACAACAAACAGGCCACGCCCTATGCCCGCAAGCTGGCCGCCGAGCGCCACGTCAATCTCAATACCTTGAAGGGCAGCGGCCCCGATGGGGTGATCACCGCCGCTGACGTCCTCGCCGCCCAGCCCCTGGAACGGCCCACCGAAGTGGCGCGCCCCACGCCCGCCCATGCCCTGCCCGAGGTTCAGGTGCCCGGCCACGGCCGGCCAATGACCGCCATGGAGCGGGCGGTGTCCCACTCCATGACCGCATCCCTCACCATGCCCACCTTCCACGTCATGGTGCGTGCCCGTCCCGAGGCCATCATCCGTGCCGCCAAGAAGAAGGGCGTCTCAGTGACCGTGGCCATCGCCAAGGCCTGCGCCGAGGCGATGAAGAAACACCCGCGGATGAACTGGGCCTATCAGCCGGTGGACAAGCTGGTGGAGCGCGAGCAGATCGACGTCGGTATGGCGGTGGCCACCGAAGACGGCGGCCTGGTGGTCCCGGTGCTGCGCCATTGCGAATCCCGCTCCCTAGAAGAGCTGCATGAAGACTGGCAAGACCTGGTGGCCCGTGCCCGCAAGCGCCGCCTGGCCCCCGAGGAATACGCCAATCCCACCTTCATGATCTCCAACATGGGCATGCTGGGGGTGGATTACTTCGACGCCATCCCCACCCCCGGCACCGCGGCCATCCTCGCCATCGCCACCGCCGGCCCTGAAGGCATGCCGCTCACCATCACCGCCGACCACCGGGTGGTCAATGGTGCCGAGGTGGCTCTCTATCTAGGTGACCTCAAGCAGGCCCTGGAAAACCCGGAGAGCTGGATGGGCCCCATCGGCCCGGCCATCCCCGAGGGGGATTGGGACTACGACGTGGTGGTCATCGGCGGTGGTCCCGGCGGCGAAGACTGCGCCCGCGAGCTGGCCGAACATGGTCTGAAGGTCGCCATGATCAACGACGCCCCCCTGCCCGGTGGCGAATGCCTCTGGCGGGGTTGCATCCCCTCCAAGACTTGGCGCGCCGCTGCCGATCGCATCCGCGACCGCGCCCACGACGCCCATCTGGGCATCCTGGGCACCGATCAGCCCCGCCTGGACTGGGCCAAGCTGCAAGAGACCCGCCGGGAGGTGCTCACCACCCGTGGCCAGATGGCCGCCAAGACCGACAAGGGGATGAAGGTTAAGCTGATCCAGGGCTTCGCCTCTTTCGAGACTGACCACCGGGTGTTCGTGGACACCTCACGCAACATCGACGACCCCTTTGCCCGCCCCCAACCCGGTGACGGCAGCCAGGGGGAGCGCATCACCTTCGGCGCCGCGGTGATCGCCACTGGTGCGCCGCCCTTCGTGCCCCCCATCCCCGGCGCCCGTGAAGGTCTGGAGACAGGTGGCGTTCTCACCTCCGATACCATCTGGAACCTGGAGTCCTGTCCCCAACGGATGGCCATCGTCGGTGGTGGCGCCATCGGCATGGAGATGGCCCAGATCTTCCAAGACTTCGGCTCCAGCGTGGCCCTGTTCGAAGGCCGCGACCGCGTCTTGGCCGAGGTGGAGCCGGAGATCGCCAAACAACTTACCGCCATCCTCGAACGCGAACCCAA
Source organism: Gammaproteobacteria bacterium (assembly GCA_026982215.1). Lineage (GTDB taxonomy): Bacteria > Pseudomonadota > Gammaproteobacteria > S012-40 > S012-40 > S140-43. The sequence goes on along the minus strand of JALSHN010000203.1, from coordinate 993 downwards.
TCTCACCATCCACACCGCGGTGAAGGTGGTGGAGGTGCGCGGTGCACCGGGTGAGATGGTCCTGGTGTACGAGGATGCGGAGGGCAAACGGGACGAATTCCCCTGCGACTACGTGCTCATGGCCACCGGCAAGCGGCCGGTGCTGGAACCGTTGGCCCTGGACAAGGCTGGGGTGAAGACGGAGAACGGCGTCATCCCGGTGGATGCACGTTGCCGCACCAACGTCCCCCACATCTTCGCCGTCGGCGACGTCAACGGTGGCCTGATGCTGGCCCACACCGCCGGGCATCAAGGCCGGGTGGCCGCCGCCACCCTCATGGGTGAAGACGCCCGCTACGATCAGGACAAGGACTGCGGTGTCATCTTCACCCGCCCGCAGGCCGCCTTCGTCGGGCTCTCCGTGGAACAGGCCAAGGCCAAGGGTATCGACGCCGTGGAAGTGAAAGTGCCCATGGCCATCGACGCCAAGGCGATGATCACCGGGGAAACCGAAGGCATGATCAAGCTGGTGGCCGACAAGGCCTCCGAGCGAATCATCGGCGTCCATTTCCTCGCCGACCACGCCGACACCCTCATCGGCGAGGCGGTGGCCATCGTTTCCGCCGGGCTCACCCTGGCCCAAATCGGCTCAGCCATTCACCCCCATCCCACCCAGACCGAGCTTTTCGGCGACCTGGCTCGTCGACTGCGCGCCCGCTTGCGGCGCATGAAAGCACGAGGCAAATAACCGCGCCCGCTTCCTGCAAGACGCCCCGCCTCGGCGGGGTGTCTTGTTTCATCCCCCCTGAGACCTGTTTGAAAAGCTCGAATCGGTTGGCTAAACTAGAATTGGCCCATTGCGGCCGGAGGGGTTTGCGGTGTTCATAACAAACCAAAACTTTTTCATAACGAAAAATCTTGGCAACCCCCTTTGCAGCTCTTTGAAAGTAAAGGGAAAAAACGAGAGAGCAGTCCGAAACACAGACCCGACAAAAAGGGGATTAAGACGTGCCT
>JALSHN010000202.1 GCA_026982215.1 Gammaproteobacteria bacterium | reverse complement strand
ACGAAGGCCTCGGCGTTTGCCCCCGGCGGCAAGGTGATGCGCTCCACGTCCAAATGGGAGAAGCGTTGCACCCGAGACTTGGCCAGTACCGGGGCCACGGCCAAGGGTTTGACCACCCGTGCCGTCTCGCTCCAACGGACCAGGATCTCCTCTGCCCCCCAACCAGGCGCCATCCATCCCAGGAGGACCCCGGCCAGGAGACACCCCACCCTAAGGTGATGGGCCATGGGGACGCCTCAGATAATCGGGCTCGGCGTAGCGCACCCAGGATTGCCGCTTCAACAAGACCAAGGCCTGGGGAACGGACATCCCCTCCGGCAGCCCCACCAGGTACACCCGCCCCTCCATCAGTGGCCGCAGCACCCGCAATCCCAAGGGGGCGAGGCGTCGAGCCATCACCTCGGGCGTCGCCGGTTCCACCAGCCCCACCAACACCCGGTCCGGGGCATAGGCCGATTCCCTCGGCGTCCCGGAATGGGCCTGACAAGCCGTCAACCACAAAACGACCATCACCCCCACTAGGTGCAAAAACGAGAAAGGCGATGGCAGCCGACGATTCATGTCGCCAAGCTACCACCGCCCTCCAGGCGAGGCAAAGCGTCGGCTTTCGTTACAAACCGAGGCCGAGCTTCAGGCTGTAAGTAGTGGCGTCGCCGGTCTTGTCCCACTCCGCCCCCAGCTTGAACAGACCCAGGCCGATGTGCAGCCCGGCGAACAGCTTGCTGACGTTGGAGGAAGCCTCGGAAAGTCCCACCAGAGAGGCATCGGGAGTGGCCGTGCCCCACACCTTGCCCACCCCGGCATAGGGGGTGAAGAACAGGAAGCCCTTGGAGACCGAGACATCCAGGCTCTTGGTGGAGAAATCCAGCAGATCCACCCCCTGGAGCTTGGTGTAGGCGCCGCGCACCGCCAGGGCCGGCATGGCCAGATTGCCGCCGAGGACGTTGTACTTCACCTCGGCCCCCCAATATTTGATGTTGGAACCGGGTACGGTGGAATAGACCCCGCCCACTTCCAGCCCCAATGGCAGGCCCTTGCGGGCGATCACTTTGGGCACCGGCAGATAGTCCAGGCTGGTATCGCCGATGGCCTGGCCCCATTGACTCACGTTGGCCGCCTCGGTGATACCCACCGCGGCATCCACCTCGAAGCCGATCATCCCGGTGGAGGCCGCCGGGGCCACCGCCTTGTAACTCAAGGCCGAGGTGAGGTCCTTGGTCATGGCGTCGAAGGCCGACTGCACCCCGCCGAGCAGATTGGGATCCAGGCTGCCCACGGCGAAGGCCGGCGAGGCCGCCCCCAATCCCAGGGCCAACGCCAACGCCTTGTGGAGCGGTTTCATCTTTTTCATCATTTTCGCATCTCCCTGAAACACGGACGGCCAGCCGTCCATCCTGATAAGATCGGCGGCTTCACCCGAGACTTGAGCCGCCCCCGTGCGCGCCCATCTTACTGGAGCCCGAAGACGGTGTACAAACGCCCGGCACGCCTGTTGTTCCTTCACCACCCCGACGACCGTTGCGCGGACTTCCTCCTGCGCCGTGTCCGCGCCCACTCCAAGTGGATCGAAGGACGCACCCTGGCACTGCCGGCAAAAGGCGACGACTTGCCCCGAGCACTCGCCTGGGCCGATCTTGTCGTCACCTTGGGCGGATGCCCCCCCCCACAAAGGCTGCCGCCCCATGTGCAACACCGCCACTGGCAGGACACCTCCCCCGAGGCGCTTCAGCGCCGCCTGCAGGGCGTGGTGGGGGGGCTGCGGCTGCTGGCCCGCTTGGACGCCAGCGGCTGACCCTGGATAATTCCCCCTCCCGGCCGAAGAAACAGGTATCGCGAACCGTTGCTGACCCCTCGGGTCCAATCGATACGAACGAGTCACACCTTCACCCATGCGCCCAATCCACCGCCCCTTGTTCTGGCTCGCGAGCGCCGTCTGGCTGGCCGGATGCGGCGATCCGTTGCCCCAGGCGGTGCAGGTGGAGCTGTTGCCCAAGCTCAGCGTCGAGGTCGAAGAGCCCGAGATCACCGAGGGCGATACGGCGAAATTCATCATCCGCCTCTCGGAACCAGTGGACCGCCCGGTGGGCGTGCGCTATTTCTCCCTACCCGGGACCGCCTCCAGCAACGACGACCCGCCCGACTACGACGGCCGCGACACCGCATTCTCCCCCACCGAAGTGGTTCTCAACCCCGGACAGACCGAATACACCGTGGAGATCAACACCAACGACGATACGGTGCACGAAGACGCAGAGACCTTCACACTCAATCTCCACAGCGGGGTACGCGCCGAGGTGGACCTCAAACGCTACATCGCCACCGTCACCCTCCTCGACAACGACGCGCCGGCCACCCTGGAACTGGCCGATGCCATCCCTGACAACCGCACGGTGCCGGAAAACGCCGGCCAGTACCGCCTGGCCTTCAAGCTCTACAACCCTGACGCCCCCGATGTCTTATTGCGCCCGGGCCTGGACATCACCGTGCCCCTGCAGTACGGCGGCACCGCCGTGCGCGGTCAGGACTTCGACGGCCCCGATGAGATTACCCTGAAGAAAAACGAGGATCTCACTGAATTCGAGGCCGTCATCACCCTCATCGACGACATCGACAACGAAAACGACAAGACCCTGGAGATCAGCCTGGGCACCCCGGACGAGGCCATCCTGGGGCCACGCATCCAGACCACCGTCACCCTCATCGACGACGACGGCACCGGGCTATTGAACGACAGCGGCCTCACCCGCTGTCAGGACGACACCACCATCCAAAACTGCCCCGTAGCCACCCACCCCGGCCAGGACGGCGACCAAGACACCCCCATGCGTTTCTCCCTCTACGCCGTGGGAGCGGACGAATGCATCGTCGACGAGACC
>JALSHN010000201.1 GCA_026982215.1 Gammaproteobacteria bacterium | reverse complement strand
AGGGGGTCCCATGAAGGTCAAGGTGAAATATTTTGCTTCCATGCGTGATCGCATGGGCAAGGGTGACGAAGAACTGGAGCTGCAGGAGGGGGCCACCATTGCCGATCTGTGGCAGGCCGTCTCCCAGGAGGTGCTTCCCGAGAACACCCTGGTGGCGGTGAACATGGAGTACACCGATCTCTCCCATCCCTTGAAGGAAGGGGACGAGGTGGCCTTCTTCCCCCCGGTGACCGGAGGCTGACATGAAGATCGTGGTGCAGGAAGGTCTGTTCGATCCTTGGGCGGAGGTGGCCGCTTACCAGCGCGATCACCTGCCGGCAGGCAAACACGGGGGCACGGTGGTGTTCGTGGGCACCATGCGTGACTTCAACGATGGTTATGAGGGGATCCGGGCGATGTTTCTGGAGCATTACCCGGGAATGACCGAGCGCCATCTGGAGAAGGTGTGCCAGGATGCCATGGAACGCTGGGATGTTCTGGATTGCATGGTGGTCCATCGGGTGGGGGAGATCCGCCCCGACGAGCCCATCGTCCTGGTGGCGGTGTGGTCCGAGCACCGGGCCATGGCCTTCGATGCCTGCCGTTTCATCATCAACGATCTCAAAAGCCGTGCGCCTTTCTGGAAGCGGGAGGCCACCCCCCAGGGTGAGCGCTGGGTAGAGCACAACACGCAGGATCCCAACGCCGCTTGAAGTGTTTGATCCGGTTATGAGCAAAACGGGGCTTCGGCCCCGTTTTTTGTTGGCTACCTCTTTGAAATGGCGGACGTTGCCCCCATGTGCATGAGGGAGGGGTCGTCGAGACCGATCCTGAGAATCAGAACCGAAACCAAGGAGAGCAGCAAACATGATCATGGGAATCGCCAAATTCGAGCGTCTGTTCCGGGTCGCCGCCCAGCTGGACGTGGACAAGGATGACCTCAAACGGCTCACTGATTTCGTCAATCAAAAGATCCACGATCTGATGATCATGGGGGTGGTGGCGGCCAAGGCCAACGACCGTGACATCATTCGTCTCTACGATCTGCCCATCACCAAGGGGCTCCAGGAGACCATGCGGGAATTCAAGAAGATGGATGTGGAACTGGAGCTGCAACCCATCCTCGATCAAATGGCCGGTCTGCCGCAAGTGGAATTGGATTACGACGAGGAGGTGCGGGACAAACTGCCCGAGCTGGTGGGCGGGATCACCATAGCCTTGGCGCGTACCTTCAAGGTACTGGATCCGGCATTGAAGAATCCGCAGACGGAGCATTGGGAACGGGCGCAGGCCGTTTTTGATCAATTGTTGTGAGCCGTTGATCGGCCCTTTACTATGCGTTGAGTTTGCCGGCGGCCGCCTTCAGCGGCCGCTTTCGTGTACGGGGCAACCACGATCAAGGAGGTGTTCATGGCCCTGATGGATGCCGAGAAGCTCTATGACCAGGCACGTTCACGGGGAGAAGCCATCCCCTTGATGACGACCACCGATTTGCAACAGGCCGCGGCAGTAGTGGCTGCGGCCGAGCGCTGTGGAGCACCGTTGGCATTGGGGCTGCCGCCGGTAGGCGAGCCGTTGCACGAGCCGGTGGCCGCGGCCTTGGAGGTGATGGCAGAGCGCGCTTCGGTGCCGATCATCCTTCATCAACAGGGGGTGGAGACGGAGGGGGCGGCCATGTTGGCCATCAACCGCGGCGCCACCTCTCTGGGATTGGCCGCTGGGTTGAGCGAGGGTGAGCGAGAAGCGGTGCAGCAAGCCGCCCAAGCCAGTTCAGTGGCGGTGCTGACAGCAGAGGACTCCCCGTTGCGCCCCGTGGATACGGCCGCGGGGAGCGAGGAGGGCTTGGACGAGCTGCTGGCGCAAGGGGGAGACTGGCGGGCCTGGGAAGCGGTGCTGCATCGCGACGAGTGGCGGCGCCGGCCGGTGGATCACGTGATCCTGTTCAATGTGGAGGGCCTGGACGAGGGCGGTGTGGCGGCGATGCTGGCCGAAGGGGCCCGGGTATTGGGAGAGATTCCTGGGGTGCGGGATCTGGCCGCAGGGGTGAGCATCAAACCGGACGCGGCCTACCAATACCACTGGATGGTCCGTTTCGCCCATGAAGGCGTGGTCCCCTATTACCGGGACCACCCGGCCCATGTGGCCTTTGCCGATGGGCGTTTCCGGCCAGTGGCAGGCAATCGGGTCAGTATCGACTATCGCCATTGGGCCCGGGCCCGAGGGGGGCGGGTGTTGGAGTGAGGGGGGTGGGGGCGTGATAGAATGCGCCCCTTTCCAGCTAGCGTTGAGTTTGGGCCATGAGTGATGTGAACAAAGTGGTGCTCGCCTATTCGGGCGGGCTGGATACTTCGGTGATCCTCAAGTGGTTGCAGGAGACCTACGGCTGCGAGGTGGTGACCTTCACCGCCGACATCGGCCAGGGGGAAGAGGTGGAGCCGGCGCGGGCCAAGGCGGAGGCCCTGGGGGTCAAGGAGATCTACATCGACGATCTGCGTGAGGAGTTCGCCCGCGATTTCGTCTTTCCCATGTTCCGGGCCAATGCCATCTATGAAGGGGAGTACCTGTTGGGGACCTCCATCGCCCGGCCCTTGATCGCCAAGCGCCAGATCGAGATCACCAACGAGACCGGCGCCGATGCCGTCTCCCACGGTGCCACCGGTAAAGGCAACGACCAGGTGCGTTTCGAGCTGGGCTATTACGCCCTGAAGCCGGACGTGAAGGTCATCGCCCCCTGGCGGGAGTGGGACCTCAATTCCCGCGAGAAGCTCTTGGCCTATGCCGAAGCCCACGGCATTCCCATCGAACAGAAGCGGGGCAAGAAGTCGCCCTATTCCATGGACGCCAATCTGTTGCACATCTCGTACGAAGGGGGCCCGCTGGAGGATCCCTGGACCGAGCCGGAGGAG
>JALSHN010000200.1 GCA_026982215.1 Gammaproteobacteria bacterium | reverse complement strand
GGGCGGCGCCCATCAGCCGGGCGTTGTGCTTGTCGTGCATGTAGCCCTTGAGGATGCCGTTTTCGATCAGCACGGTGCGTTGGCTAGGGGTGCCTTCGTCGTCGAGGGTCAGGGAGCCGCGCCGTCCTTCCAGGGTGCCGTCGTCCACCACGGTGCAGTGCTCCGAGGCCACCCGTTCGCCTATCCGCCCGGTGAAGGCCGAGGAGCCCTTGCGGATGAAGTCGCCCTCCAGGCCGTGGCCCACGGCTTCGTGGAGCAGGACCCCCGGCCAGCCGGGGCCGAGGACCACGGTGAGGTTGCCTGCCGGGGCGGGGACGGCCTCCAGGTTGACCAGGGCCTGGCGGGCGGCCTCGCGGGCTAGCTCCCGGGGACGGGCGTGGTCGTCGTCGAGGAAGATTTGGTAGTCGTGGCGCCCCCCGGCACCGGCGAAGCCTTGTTCGCGGCGGCCATCGCGTTCGGCGATCACGGTGACCGAGAGGCGGACCAGGGGGCGGATGTCGGCGGCCAGGGTGCCGTCGGAGGCGGCCACCAGGCACAGGGTGTAGCTGCCGGCCAGGGTGGCCATCACTTGGGTGACGGCGGGGTCGGCGGCCCGGGCGGCTTGGTCCACGGCGGTGAGGATGGCCAGTTTGTCGGCCTCTCCCAGGCCGTGCACCGGGTCGTGGTCGGGGTAAAGGGGGTGGGTCTGGCTCCGCTGCCACGCGGCCACTCGGCCATGTTGTCCCTGACGGGAGATGGCTCGCACCGCCCGGGCGGCCTCGGTCAGAGGCTCGGCGGCGATGACATCGGCGTAGGCCAGGGCGCTCTTTTCGCCGCTGATCGCCCGCACGCCCACGCCTTGGTCGATGTGGAAGCGGCCGTCCTTGATGCGCCCGTCTTCCAGAGACCAGCTCTCGCCGTGGACGCTCTCGAAGTAGAGATCGGCGAAGTCGATTCCCGGCTGGGCGAGGATTTCGCCGAGGTTGCGCTGCAGGGCCTCCAGGTCGAGGCCGCCGGGTTCGAGCAGCCGTGCCTGGGCCAGGTTGAGGGGGTCGCTCATGGCGTCACAGCCTCCGGTGGGTGATGCTGGGGAAGTTGCGGCGGATGGAGGTGAGCCGTTCGCGGTCGAGGTCGGCGATCACGATCCCGGAGCCGCGGGGGAGGCGGTCGAGGATCAGGCCCCAGGGATCGATGATCATGCTGTCGCCGTGGGTCTCGCGGCCGTTGACGTGGTAGCCGCCCTGGTCGGCGGCGATGACGTAGCACAGGTCTTCGATGGCGCGGGCGCGGACCAGGATCTCCCAGTGGGCCTTGCCGGTGATGGCGGTGAAGGCGGAGGGGACGGCGAACAGTTCGGCACCGTGGTCGAGCAGTGTCCGGAACAGTTCCGGGAAGCGCAGGTCGTAGCACACCGCCAGCCCCAGGCGTCCGAAGGGGGTGTCCACTACCACCGGGGTTTCGCCGGGCTCGATGGTGGCCGATTCGTCGTAGCGTTCGCCGTATTCGGACAGGGAGACGTCGAACAGGTGGATCTTGTCGTAGCGCGCCACCCGGCGGCCCTGGTCGTCGTAGACCAGGCAGGCGGCGCGGATCTTGTCGCTGCTCCCGGCCTCCAGGGGGACGGTGCCGCCCACCAGCCAGATGCCGTGGCGACGGGCCTGTTCGGCGAGGAAGGCCTGGATGGGGCCGTCGCCGTCGCGCTCGCGCTGATGGACTTTGTCGCGTTCGTCGAGCCCCATGAGGGCGAAGTTTTCCGGCAGCACCACCAGCCGGGCACCTTGGTCCACGGCCAGGGCGAGGAGGCGCGCGGCCTCGATGAGGTTGGCGTCGATGTTGGGCCCGGAGGCCATCTGGATGGCGGCGACCCGCGTCATGTCGTCTCCTTGGGGTTTCTTTGGGTTACGCCAAGGCGCAAAGTCTAGCATGCTCGGTGGGCGGCCCGTATGGGGTCATTCGTCGGAGAGCAGTTCTTCGCTGGGTTCGGGGTCGGCATGGATGCGTTCGACGTTGGGGGCGTTCCACGGGCCGGTGACACGGTAGCGGATGGTGGAGAGTTCGGAGAGGGGTTTTTCCAGCAGTCTTTGCAGCAGCAGCAGGGTGGCGCCCACCGGCGGGGCACCGGTGAGGGCGGTGCCGAGGAGGGGCAGGCTCTTGCTCAGCGGGGGGATGACGGCCACTTCTTGGTCGTAGCGCCGTCGGGCGAGGTCGATGTCGCCCCGGGCGACGATGCGGCCGGCCGGCCCTTCCATCACCAGGCCTTGGGTGGTGGCGATGCCGTCTTTGACCCGATAGCGTCCGGCGATGCGGTCGAAGGCGAAGCCTTTTTCGAACAGGTCGGAGAAGTCCAGTGCCAGGCGTCGGGGGAGGGCCTGGAGGCTGATGAGGCCGAAGATGCGTGCAGCACCGGGTTCGATCTCCAGTAGTCGGCCGTTTTCGAGGTGCAGCTCGAGCTGGCCTTCCAGGCGGGCGAGGTCGAATTGGGCCGGGTTGCCGGGCCAGTGGGCGTCGATGAGGATCCGTCCGCGGCCGCCCTCGATGGTGCCGGCGTAGTCCCATTCTTTGAGGGTGGCGCCCAGGTCGCTGGAGTCGGCCTCGATGTGGAAGCGGGAGCGTTGTTCCGGCCGGGAGCGCTCGGGGGCGGGCGGGTCTTCCAGCCATTGGCCGCGGGCCGTGATGTCGGTGACGGCGGTGCGCATGGTGAGGCGGTCCAGCCGCAGGCCGCGGGGGATGCGGGAGGCGCGCAGGCTCAGGCGGCCGAAGCGCAGGCGGTCGAAGCGGAAGTCTTCGGCGTCGATGACGAAGGCGGGCAGTTCGGTGGGGCGGGTGGTGGAGGGGGTGCGGTCTTCGGGGGGCGGGGTGCGCAGGTGCAGGCGGCGCATGTCCATGCTCAAGGGGGCGGTGGTGACG
>JALSHN010000199.1 GCA_026982215.1 Gammaproteobacteria bacterium | reverse complement strand
ATCAGCCAGACCAACCTGCCGGCCGACACCCCCCTCACCTGCGCCCTTCTCTCCCCCGAAGGCGAAATGAACGCCGATGTCACCGTGGAGCTCTACTGCACCCCCGTGGTGCCCCTCTATCCCACTCACGGCAGCGGCTGGAACGACTACCTGGCCAATGACGGCCCCGACCCCTTCTCCGCCAACGACCAGCCCTGCAGTGGCGATGATTACCGTGCCTGCCTCCATGGCGGTGAACTGCGCCGCTTTCCCCTCCCCGGGGTGAGCAGCTGCGACGGCCTCACCATCCAGGACGACCTGAGCGCCTTCCGCTGGGGCTGCCGCACCACCGCCGATGGCGGAGTGGAAGCCGTCTCCTCGGGACTGGCGGGCGACAAGGGGCTGCGTGACCTCATCGACTTCGACGACTTCACCTGGCGCCTCAACCGGGTGCGGGTCCTGCAAAACGGCAACCAGATCGCCGACTCCGGCCCCGGGATCTGGTGGCACACCCCGGTGCGCGAGGCAGGCGAAACCATCCTCGGCGAAGACGGCATCGTCTATGCCGTTGCCGCCACCACCCCCTCGCGCAAATTCAAGCTCTACAACCGGACCCGCACCGCCCTGGCGGTCGCCCCCGACCTCGAGCTGCAAGGCAACGGTCTCGATCCGGTACTCGACGTCTCCGGCAGTGTATTCCTGTGGATCGAGGCCCACGTCGATGCCGCCGAACGCGCCGAATACGGCATTCAGATCGATCGCAGCCGCTTCGTGGTCCTGCGCCACACCACGGTGCGCCGCGCCACCAGCCATGGCCTTCAGGTCAACAACCCGCGCACCGCTCCCGTCGGCAGTCATTATTTCTACCGCCTGCAGAGCCACCACAACGGGGCCGACGGGATACGCATCAAGAGTGATCACACCACCCTGGAGGCGATCGAGACCTTCGCCAACGACGGCAACGGCCTCACCTTCGCCACCACCGCCCACAACCACCTCCAGGGGTTGCGCAGCGCCGCCAACGGTGGTCACGGCCTGCTGCTCGACCGCAGCGACGGCAACCGCATCGAAGACGTGGCCAGTTACGGCAACGGCGGCGACGGTGTGCGCCTCGTCGGCACCGTGGACAACGTGCTGCAAAAGATCCTCGCCACCGGCAACGACGGCGACGGCCTCAATCTGGCGCGCTACGACGGCTACGGCAGCACCAACCAACGGCTGCAGCAAGTCACCCTGGCCCTGAACAGTGGCAGCGGCATCCGTTTCGCCGAACCCACCACCCTCGATCCCGCCGGCAGCAACGCCAACCGCATCAGCGCCCTGGCAGCGGTGGCCAACGGCGGCGGTGACCTCAGCGGCAACCTGGACAACACGTTCGACAACAGCCGGGTGAGCGATGGCGGCTGTCCCGCCCCCTGCCCTGCCGGCGTGAACGAAGGATTGACCCTCAGCGCCTTCGTCGGCGCCGTCACCCAAGACGACAGCGTCAATGACAGCGACATCGACGGCAGCGCCTACGCCAACCAATTGGACGACTGGATGGCCTTCGAACACCCTTACCGGACTTGGGGCAAAGACGGGGGTGCCGTGGGGAGCTGCCTCTCCCTGGCGGTGCCGTGCCGCATCTACGACTGGTCACTGGCCGTGGACGACACCCTGTTGCGCGACGCCCTCGCCACCCCCGACGGTGACACCACCGTGAACCACGACTGGTACGACGGCAGCCAGAGCACATTCCTGGCCAACGCCCTGGAAATGAGCGGCAACGGTGACGGACTGTGCCAGAGCGGCGAGACCTGCCTCTTCACCCGCAACATCGGCGCCTACCCCGGTCACGGTGCACTGGTGGATCTGCCCTTCACCGACGGCGTCATCAGCGGCGTGACCCTGCGCCAGCACAGCGAAAACGGCCGCTGAGGCCGCCAGACAACGCCGCAGGAAGCCGGCTACACCAAGCGCCAGACGTTGGGCAGCTCGCCCTCCCGGACCCGCCGACGGCGGCGATCACCCGCCGCCAGTCCATCGATACTCTGACGGATATCGCTGTTCACCGGCCCCCAGAGGTAATAGCTGTGCTCCACCAGGCCGGTCACCAAAGGCGTGCAATCCACCTGCTGGATCTTGTGATGGATCTGCGCCGGCCGTGCGGCGCCGGCCGTCCCCAGGCGATCGGGGTTGCCCTTGGTGAAATCGGACACGTACATGGCCACATCACCCCGGTTGTGATAGACGGTGGCCTGGCGGCACAACTGATGCAGCCGCGCCATGGGCTTTCCCGGTTCGAAGACGTCATCGTTCACATCCGGAGCGCAGAGGAAGATGTGTTCGAACAACCGCGGCAACACCCCGTAGGGAGTAAAGGTCTCCATGCGCGCCAAGGCGTTCTGCAACACATAATTGCCCATGGAATGACACAACAGATGCAATGAACGCCCGCAGGGCGCCTCACCGCCGCTGCGGTCCTGCATCTCGGCGAGAAAATCACGCAGCTTGAGGAATCCCCGCCCCACGGCATAGCCTGAGGCCTTGGCCTCGGAACGATCGGACTTGTATGACACCAGCGGCAACGCCAGCCCATCGGACGGCCAGGAGAACAACACCACCAACACACTCTGTTCGGGATCGCCCACCCCCTCCCGATTGAGCATCAACTGCAGGGCCGCCGCGGTACCCACCGCCTCATGCCAGGCGACGTTGAAACCATGGATGTAGATGAGCACGTCGCTGCGCCCGCGCATGGCCTGGCGCAACTCGGCGAACATCGCCTGGGAGCCCAACCGGGCGTTCTTCTGCACCCGCTCGGAACGCCGGGGGTCGAGGCGCTCGCGGTAGGGGGTGATGCGCGCCCCGCCATCCTTCACCCGCACGGCCAGATACTCCGCCAGCCCCTCACCATCGCCCCGATCGTCCCCGGCCGCCCGGTTGAGATACTCTCCCGCCCGCAACGGGTCGTACTCGAAGACCACGTGGCCGAAGCGCAGATTCTCCGCGCCGTCGTCACTGAACTTCTTGCCATAGCCCCGAGGACGCCAGCGCGGCCCCAGGTGATTACGATTGGTGGCGTAGAAGATGCGGATCTCGGCCATACCCCCTCCCTAGGTGATCTTGCCTCCAGGTGGATTCTCCCCACCCGGAGGCGGGAAGGCAAGCGTCGGCGGGCCGAGGCGCCTCAGGAATTCTGCGACACCGAGAAGCTGGTGCCGCAACCGCACCAGGCCTCGGCCTTGGGATTGTGGAAACGGAAGGCCTCATTGAGGCCTTCCTTGGTGTAATCCAGCTCGGTGCCGTCGATATAGGGCAGCACCTCGCGATCCACCACGATACGCACCCCCTGTGAAAGGAATACCTCGTCGTTCTCCCCCGGGGCGTCGACGAAATCGAGTACGTAGGAAAAACCGGAGCAACCGCTCTTGGTCACCCCGAGGCGCAGACAACGCTGGCCGTCGTCGCCGAGAAATTTCCGTACCCGACGGGCTGCGTTTTCAGTGAGCGTGATGGCCATCGGCTTCTCCTCCAGAAATCTCAGTGAAATTCATCCACCGACCACACCGGCGAAGCGGCGCAGACGGGAGACCACCGCCTCCAGGGCATCGAGAAAGGCTTCGATCTCCGCCGCCTCACTCTCCGCCCCCAGGCTGACCCGTACCGCCCCCTGGGCCAATTCGCGCTCCACCCCCATGGCCTGCAACACTTGACTGGGTTCGCCGCGACCACAGGCCGAGCCACTGCCGACGGCGAAACCGGCCTCATCCAAGGCCAGCAACAAGGCCTCACCGTCGAGGCCGGGCAGGGCGAAAAACGAGGTGTTGGCCACCCGCGGCGCCGACTCGGAGAAGATCACCACCTCGGGGAAGCGCCGGCGCAGTCCCGCCTCCAGACGCCGCCGCAACTCATGCCAGCGCCGCTCCCGCACCGGCTGTTCCTCCATCGCCAGGGCAGCGGCCAGACCGAAGCCCACCCAGGCGGGCAACGCCTCGGTGCCGGGGCGACGGCCACGTTCCTGCCCACCGCCATGGCACAAGGGCTCCAGATCCACCGCCTTGTCCACCACCAACGCGCCCGCTCCCTTGGGCGCCCCCAACTTGTGGCCCGACAGGCTGAGCAGATGCACCCCCAGCGCCTGCCAGTCCAGGGGTATCTTGCCGGCCGCCTGCACCGCGTCGCAATGCAGCCAGCCACCGTGGTGGCGGACCACTTCGGCCAAGGCCGGGATGTCCTGGATCACTCCGGTCTCGTTGTTCACCGCCATGATCGACACCAAGGTCGGCCCCGCCCCGGCCAGGGACTGCGCCAAGGCAGCGGGGGTGACCCGCCCCTGGGGATCCACCGGGATCTCGGCCACGTCCACCCCCTGGGAAGCCAGGAAACGCGCCGGGGCACGCACCGAGGCATGCTCCACGGCACTGAACCTCACTCGCCTGACCCCCATGGCGTGGACGAACCCCTTCAATGCCAGATTGTTGGCCTCGGTGCCGCCACTGGTGAACACCACCTGGACGGGCTCGGCCGCCACCAGTGCCGCCACCCGTGCGCGCGCCTCCTCCAGCGCCGCCCGCGCGGCCCGCCCCACCCCATGGCGGGAGGAGGGGTTGCCGAAATTGCTCCGCATCTGCTCCACCACCCCCGCAGCCACCTGCGGGGCCACCGGGGTGGTGGCATTGTGATCCAGATAGATCAACGGCCTCAGCTGCCGTTCAGCGCATTCATGCGTTGCATGGGAACGGCCTCGGCGACACGCCCCCGTTGGGCCTGCTCCTCGGCGTCCTGCCGCTGCGAAACCAGCTGGACGTTCTTGCGTTCCACCAGATCGCGCAGACTGATACCAGCGAGGAAGTCCTGAATCTGACGGGAGAGTTCGCACCACAATTCATGGGTCAGGCACGGCTCGCCGTCCTGGCAATCCCCTCGCCCGGAACAGCGGGTGACGTCGATGTTCTCGTCCACCGCGGCGATCACCTCGGAGACGGCGATGTCACTGGCATCCCGACTGAGGCGGTAACCGCCGCCGGGTCCCCGGGCGCTGTCCACCAAACCACGCTTACGCAACTTGGAAAACAGCTGTTCCAGATAGGACAAGGAAATCCCCTGCCGACGGGAGATGTCGGACAAGGTAATGGGGCCGTCCTTGTAGTGGATGGCCAGATCCAACATGGCGGTCACCGCGTAGCGGCCTTTGGTCGTCAACCTCATGTTCTCACCCCCGAAGTCGTTCTCTCGCGCCTCCAACGGCGCAGCCTAAACATAGCATTTTCGTCAAATAAATTTCCACATCATTTGTCGGATTTGGGCGGATTTTTTTTCTTCTCCCCCTCCTCCCCGGCGACGAACAAATCACACGCCTTGAGATCGGGCAGACGTGATTCGTCCACCTCGGCCCCCAAGGCCCGCAGAGTCTTACACATCGCCTCCATGCGCTCGTCCACCTGATGCAGGTGATCGAGCATGCAATGGATCGCCTGGGCCACCGGGTCGGGCATGTCGCGGGTCAGACCATAGGCATCGAAACCCATCTTGCGCGCCATCGCCTGACGACGCTGATCCATCTCGCCATCACGCTTGATCACCGGCCGCCCCGGCACCCCCACCACGGTGGCCCCGGCGGGGACGTCCTTCACCACCACGGCGTTGGAGCCGATACGGGCACCGTCGCCGATGGTGATGGGACCGAGGATCTTGGCCCCGGCGCCCACCACCACGTCCCGCCCCAGGGTGGGGTGGCGCTTACCCTTCTCCCAACGAGTCCCCCCCAGGGTGACGCCGTGGTAGAGGGTGCAGTCATCGCCCACCTCGGCGGTCTCGCCGATCACCACCCCCATGCCGTGATCGATGAACAGCCGCCGGCCGAGACGGGCACCGGGATGGATCTCGATACCCGTGAGCCAGCGTCCCAGATGGGCCAGGGCCCGGGCCGGCCAGCGCAGTCGGTGACGCCACAGCCAATGACTCAGGCGATGGAGCCACACCGCATGCAGACCGGGATAGAGGGTCACCACCTCCCACCAGGTCCGGGCGGCGGGGTCGCGCTCGAAGACCACCGCCACGTCCTCGCGCAAACGGCGCAGCATCTACTCCTCCTCCCGGGCGCGCACCCGGCGCCATTTGGCGCCCTGGGCGGCGGAGAGAATACCTCGCAACAAATTGAGCTCCTGCTCATCGGGCGCGGCCCGGTTGAACAATCGCCGCAACCGGCGCATGGCCTGCTTGGGGTTGTCGGGATCGAGAAAACCGATCTCCACCAGGGTGGCCTCCAAGTGACGGTAGAAGGCCTCCATGGCCGCTGCTGGCGCCGGGAGCGGACCCCCGGTGGTGCCTCCTGCGGAGTCGGCGTGGGCCAGATGCAGCTCGTAGCTCACCACCTGCACCGCCGCCGCCAGATTCAGTGAGGGATAGGCCGGGTCGGTGGGGATGTGGAGCAGGGCGTGGCAGCGATCCAGTTCGGCGTTGCTGAGGCCGGAATGTTCCCGCCCGAAGAGGATCGCCACCGCCCCCCCGTCTCCGGCCACTCGACGCACCCGCTCCGCCGCTTCCCGGGGCGACCACTCCGGCCAACGGATACTGCGCCGGCGGGCGCTGGCCCCGATCACCAGGGCACAATCGGCGATGGCCGCCTGCAGCGCCTCATGCACCTCGGCCCGGGCGAGGAGGTCGTCGGCCCCCGAGGCCCGGGCGGTGGCCTCGGCATGGGGAAACAGCCGAGGACGCACCAGATGGAGCCGCGACAGCCCCATGTTCTTCATCGCCCGGGCAGTGGCACCGATATTGCCAGGGTGAGTGGGTTCCACCAGCACGATGCGGATATCGCCGAATTCCATGGACAGGGGGTTCAGTGGAAAATCAAGGGCCAAAGTCTAGCACGAAGCGCGCCGTTGCTCGGGGACGACGGACGACGTCCCCGGCAGGCCAACGTATAATCGCGCCATGAGCCGCCTCCTCCCCGCCTTGTGGACCACCCTGGTGCTCGCCACAGCGGTATCCGCCGCCGACGCCCCCCTCGACCCCGGCCGCGAGGCGCTGCGCCGCGGCGCTCCCGCGGAGGCACTGAAGCTGTGGCGTCCCCTGGCCGAGCAGGGGAACGTGGAGGCCCAATACCTCATCGGTGGACTCTACCGCAACGGCGCCGGCGTGGAGAAGGATCCGGCCACCGCCTGCCGCTGGTTCCAGCGGGCAGCCGAAGGGGGGCTGGTCAAGGCCCAATACCTCTACGCCCGCTGTCTCGGGGACGGGCTGGCCGGCGAACGCGACCCCGAGGCGGCGCGACGCTGGTTGCGCCGGGCGGCCGCGGGCGGTTCGGAGGCGGCACGGCGCAAACTGGCACACCGCGCCCAGGAGGCGCTGCGACTGATGCGCCTGGGCGAAAGTCTGCATCCCCCAGCGGACGAGGCCCAGCTGCTGCGCTGGGCCGCCGAGGCCGGCGATGCCGACGCCGCCCGCACCCTGATCAAGCTGGGCGCCCCGGTGGCGGCGGCCGACGAACACGGCGACACCCCGGCGCACCTGGCCGCCCTTCACGGTCATGAAACGGTGCTGCGCCTGCTGCTGGCCGCCGGTGCCCCGGTGAATGCCCGCAACCATGCTGGGGAAACCGCGCTGCACCTGGCCGCTCGTCTAGGGCACACGGCCAACATCCGTCTACTGCTGGAACACGGGGCCGAGGCCACGGTGAAAAACCGCAGCGGCGACACCGCCCTGCACCTGGCGGTGGCCTACGGCCACCCCGAGGCCACCGACGCCCTAGCCGCCACCCCGGCCCGGGATCAGGAGGATGCCCGGGGGCGCACGCCCCTGATGCAGGCCGTCTACCTGGGGGACACCCGCCTGGTACGCCGCCTGCTCGTCCACCGCCCGCCGCTGGAGCGGCGCGACGTCCACCGCCTCACCCCCCTGCTGGCCGCCGCCCGTGCCGGACGTACCGCCATCGTCCGCGCCTTGCTCCGCGCCGGGGCCGACCCGGAGGCGCGGGAACCGATCCACCGCGATACCGCCCTGCTGCTGGCGGTACGCCACGACCACCCCGCCACCGTGCGCGCGCTGCTGCGCGACAAGGCGAAGGCACGGGCACGAAACCGTTACGGCGAGACCGCGGTCCTGCTGGCGGCCGCCCTCGACCATCCCCTGACCCTGGCCGCCCTGGTTCGAGCCCGCATCCCGCTGGACGACCCCGACCCGGCCGGGCGTACGCCACTGATGCTCACGGCTCTCCAAGGTCACCTGCGCAGCCTGCAGACCTTGCTGCGGGGCGGGGCGGGACTGCGGCTGCGCGACCACGCGGGACGCACGGCGTTGCACCTCGCCGCGCTGACCGGCCGCAACGAGATCGGACGGCGGCTGCTGGAGGCCAATCACCCGGTCGATGCCCGTGATCGCTGGGGCATGACCCCGCTGATGACCGCCGCCGCCCACGGCCACGGCGCCATGATCGAGACCCTGCTGGCATTCGCCGCCGACCCCCGGCTGCGTGATCGCCGTGGCCGCGACGCCCTGTTCCTCGCCCGTGCCCACGGTCATGACGCGGCCGCCCGGGTGCTGGAGCGCCATGGGGTACGCGACCGCCTGCCGCTCCCCGACGGCCCGACCGCCCCCTCGGGCTAGTGGCCCACGTCCTTGGCCGGCTCGAGGCGCCGCACCACCGCCTCCCCCACACCGCGGGGATCGGAGGCCGCCGTCACCCGGTCGGTGCGGCGGTCCCAGAGGATCGCCTGCATGTTGCCATAGCGCCCACCCAGCGCCTGCACGCTGTGCCCCCGATCCTTCAGCGTCTGGATCAACGTCTCCGACAAGGCCCCCGGCTCGTATTGGATGGCATCGGGGAGGTACTGATGATGGAACCTCGGCCGGGCCACCCAGTCCTGGGGGTCCCGCCCGGCGGCGTAATCCAGGATGCCCAGCAGCACCATGGTGATGATGCGCGACCCTCCGGGGGTGCCCAGGATCCCCAGGCGCTCACCGTCGTCCACGAAGGTGGGTGACATGGACGACAGCGGCCGTTTGCCCGGGGCGATGGCATTGGCCTCCGCGCCCACCAGCCCGTAGGCGTTCGGCACCCCGGGCTTGGCGGAGAAATCGTCCATCTCGTCGTTGAGCAATACCCCGGTGCCGGGGGGGACGAAACCGCTGCCGAAGGGATAGTTGATGGTCACCGTGGCCGCCACCCGGTTGCCCTCACCATCGAGGATGGAGAAGTGAGTGGTGTGCGGTCCCTCCTCGGGCAGCTCGTCGGGGCCGGGGAGCCACTCGCTGGGCGTGGCGCGACGCAGGGAAATGCCGGCCCGCAGGCCGGCGGCATACCAGGGATGGGTGAGCCTCGCCAGCGGTATCTCGACGAAATCCGCATCCCCGAGGTACTGGGCCCGGTCACGGTAGACCCGGCGCATCGCCTCCACCAGCAGATGTACCCGGTCGGCCTCCGCCATGGCCTCCAGATCGAAGGGGGCGAGAATATTGAGTAGGGTAAGCAGGGCCACCCCGCCGGAAGAAGGCGGCGGTGCCAGGGTGAGGCGGATGCCACGGTAGCTTCCCCGCAGCGGCTCACGCTCTTTGACACGATAGGCGGCGAGATCGTCCAAGGACCAGATCCCCCCGGCCTGACGCACCCCATCCACCAGGCGCTCGGCCACCCAGCCGCGGTAGAAGCCGTCCCGGCCGTGACGGGCGATGGCCTGCAGTACCCGCGCCAGCTCGGGCTGGCGAATCACATGCCCCAACGGCGGCGGCTCACCCTCCAGCAGAAAGAGCCGTGCCGTCTCCGGGTAATAACGCATCACCTCGGCGCGGAAGGTGGCCAGGCGGCGATAGTGGCCATCCACTGGGAACCCCTCCCGGGCCAGGCGGATGGCCGGGGCCAGGCTGACCGCCAGCGGCAGGCGGCCGTAGTGGCGTGCCAGATGATCCAGAGCCGCCGGCACCCCCGGGATCCCTGCCGACAGCGGCCCGTTGATGGACAACCCGGGGATCACCTGACCGTCCTCGGAGAGAAACATGTCCCGATGGGCCGCCGACGGCGCCGTTTCCCGACCGTCCAGGAAGACCTCCTTGCCATCCTCGGCACGGTGCAACAACCAGAAGCCGCCGCCGCCCAGGCCGGAGCTGTAAGGCTCCACCACCGCCAGGGCGGCGGTCACCGCCACCGCGGCATCGAAGGCGTTGCCGCCCTGCTCGAGGATCTCCATCCCGGCCTGGGTGGCCAGGGGGTGGGCCGAGGCCACCGCCGCGGCCGGCGGGCGCCCCTCCGCCCAGGCCGTGGCACCCAGCACCAACCCCAACAACAACAGCATCGGGCGAACGAAAACGGACATGGCTCCCTCCAGAAGAAAAGGCCCGTGAAGGGCCTTCTCGATCGATGACGACGGACGAGGTCTCAGGCGCTCTCTCCCACCAGACGGCGGTACTTGGCCAGCAATTGTTCCTCGGTCTCGGGAAAGTCGGGGTTCTTGGGGATGCAGTCCACCGGACAGACCTCGACGCACTGGGGGGTGTCGTAGTGCCCCACACACTCGGTGCACAGATTGGGGTCGATCTCGTAGATCTCCTCCCCTTGGGAGATGGCCTGGTTGGGGCACTCCGGTTCGCACACGTCGCAGTTGATGCACTCGTCGGTGATCATCAGGGCCATGGTTCGCTCCTCGAAAAGATCCTCTGGGCGGTGAGTTTACCGCAGCCGCCGTTCCAGTTCAGCCGCCACCGCGGGATGGACGAAGGTGGAGACGTCCCCCCCCAGGCGGCAGATTTCCTTCACCAGCGACGAAGAGACGAAGCTGTACTGCTCGTCGGGGGTGAGAAACACCGTTTCGACCTCCGGGGCCAGGCGTCGGTTCATGCTCGCCAGCTGGAATTCGTACTCGAAATCGGACACCGCCCGCAGACCGCGCACCAGCACCCGCGCCTCCACTTCACGGGCGAAGTCCACCAACAAGGTGGTGAAACCGCGGACCTCGACGTTGTCCAGCGGCGCCAGTACCTCGCGGGCCAGGGCGACCCGTTCGTCGAGGGAAAACACCGCCCCCTTGGCCGGATTCTCCGCCACCGCCACCACCACCCGCGTGAACAGGCGGGCGGCGCGGCCGATGAGGTCCGCGTGGCCGTTGGTGATCGGGTCGAAGGTGCCGGGATAGACCGCCGTGCCGTTCATGGCCGGCAGTCTATCACAGGGGGGCGGGGCAGGCGGCCGGCGGCGAAGAACCCGGCCGCCGCCTCAGCGGCGGCGCGGCTGAACAGCAAAGCGGAATGGCTCGCCGCCAGACAGCCGTGATCCACCAGCCAGGGGGCGCGGGTCTCGGCCACGGTCACCGCGCCATCGTGGGGCGGGGGCAGGCGGGTGAGCAAGCGCCCCAGGCCACGGCCACCGGTGCCGGCGATGGCGGCCACCGCCACCGCGGGCGGGGGCGCCGGCGCGGGGCGGCACAACACCGCCGCCCCCACCCCGCCCAGCCGCCGTCCCCAGCCACGGCGGCGCAGCGCCGAGGCCGCCCGCGAGGCACTCACCGGGGTGCCCAGCAGCAACACCCGCCGCAGACGGGGATCGGACACCGCCAGGGCCAAGCGCCCGCCGAGGCTGTGTCCCAGAATGAAGACCTCCGCGGCCTCCACCGCGGCGATGGCGGCCTGCAGCCGAGAAAGGACCGCCGCCCATGGCTCGGTGACACTGTGGTAAGCGAAACGATGGCAGCGGAAGCCCCGCCGGGCCAGGCGCCGCGCCAGGTACCCCATCACCCAGGGCCGCATCCACAACCCGTGGATCAGCCACACCACCGCAGTCTCAGCCGAGGAGTTCACGCACCCGCGCCCCGGCCTGCGAGGGATCGTCACACCAGTGGGTCAGCTCGCTGTCGTGGGTCCAGGTCTCGAAGAAACGGCGGTTCTTGCCGTAGTTGTTGTCCAGGAAGACGTGGGGGATCCCCATGGAGAGGGCGAGCACGTGGGCGTGGAGACGGTCGGTCACCACCACCTGGCCGCGTGACAACAGACGACAGCCGCGTCGTACCCGCTCCCGGGCCAGGCGGGGGTAGCTGCGCGAGACGGGACGGCGCAGCAAGGGTTCGAGCGACGGCCGACGGACCAGCTGGCTGGTCAGCGCATCGGCGAGACGGATCCAGGCACTGCGGGGCTCCCCCAACCAGTCGGCGCGCAACACGCGGCAACCGTCGAGGGCGACCGAGGCCGCGGGGGCCTCCACGTCACTGCGGGCGAGATACATCACCTGATGATCCGCCACGCCCCGCCAGGGACGCAGATCGAGGAAGAAGGCGGCGTCCGGCGCCAGCTCGGCGCGACAGCGGAAGTGTTCACGCACGAAGGCCAGGCTGTGGCGATCGCGACACAACAGGGTCAGGCGCGGATGGGCGTCGAACACCCGGCGGGCACGCGCCAACCCCTCGGGGGAATGGAACTGCACCGATTGTGACAACTGGATGATCACATGGCCGGGGAAATCGCCGATCACCCGTTCGCGAAAGGCCTGGTGATGGGGCCAGATGTCACCCAGATTGCCACCGCCGTGGATCAGGATCACCCCCTCCTCCCCCAAGGCCCGGGCCAGGGCCTCGCGGGAGTAGGTGTGCAGGTCACAGGTATAGGCCGGGCGGATCCCCAGCCGCTGCAACAGGCACTCTTCGCCCCACCAGATGGCGCTGTCTCCCACATTGGCGTGATTGGGGAAGTCCACCAGCGCCACCGGCACGCCCTGGGGCACCAAGGGGGCGAGCACTTCGAGATACTGCCGTTGCAACCGGGCCAACAGGGCGTCACGTTCCATGTCTCTTGCCTCGTTTTCGCCGCAGCAGGGCCTGCAAGGGTAATCCGAAAACGGCGCTCATCCCAGGAATTCGATCCAGTAGGTGACCTGGGTGGGTGGCACGTCCTTGGCGCCGAAGTCCAGGGTCTCGAGTTTGATGGGCAGGCGGCGCGGTAGTGGGCCAGGGCCAGACACCTTTGCAGCCCACAGCCGTCGGGGGAAAGGCGTAGAAGGGAGAGTCGTCGCCGGGGCCGCTGTGGAGGTGATGCAAGCGGGCCGTCACCACCGCCGACAGCCAACCGTCGCTCAGGGGAACAGGCCGGGCGAAGACTTCACCGGGGCTGCGGCTACCGTAGAGGTGGTGGTTCTCGGCGTGGGAAGGTGAATATGGCGGGGGGGGAAGAAGATTGTGTCAGGAGCGGTGAAACAAGTGGGCACAGACTTGGCCGGCCCGGGTGTGACGGTGGGGTCGCCAGCACTCGGGAAGGGGCGGCAGGGAAGCCTCGGCGGCGGTCTCCAGATAGATCCAGGCCCCGGCACTGAGCCAGCCCCCCTCTTCCAGGGCCCGGCAGGCGGGAGCGAGCAGCTCACTGTGGTAGGGGGGGTCGAGAAAAACCATTCCATGGGGTACAGGGGGACGACGGAGGAAGGCCAGGGCATCGGCCCGCACCACTCGGGCCTGTCCCTCCGCGCCCAACAGGCGCAGATTGTCGCTCAGCCCCCGGGCCGCAGCGCCGGAGCGCTCGACGAAG
Organism: Gammaproteobacteria bacterium; assembly: GCA_026982215.1. Classification (GTDB taxonomy): domain Bacteria; phylum Pseudomonadota; class Gammaproteobacteria; order S012-40; family S012-40; genus S140-43. The sequence goes on along the minus strand of JALSHN010000199.1, from coordinate 5,105 downwards.
ACCGCCCGCTCCGCGCCCCGGGAGAGGGCCTCCAGCCCCAGGGCGCCGCTACCGGCGAACAGATCGAGGACGACGGCACCGGGGACGACAGGGCCCAACCAGTTGAACAGGGTTTCCCGCACCCGATCAGGGGTGGGCCGCACCCCCCCCACCGCCGGAAAGGTGAGCCGTCGCCCCCGCCAGCGGCCACCGATGATGCGCAACCGTCCCCGACTCACGGTGCCGAGGGCGTGCCCTCGGCACCCCGCCCCACCACCACGGTGACCATCCGCTCGGGGTGAACCCGACGCTGGAAGGCATCCCGTACCTGTTCGAGGGTGACGGCCTCGATACGGGCGGTGAAGCGATCGAGGTAATCCAGCTCCAGACCGTAAAAGCCGATCATATTGAGGTAACCGAGGATCTTGCGATTGGTATCGATGCGCAGGGGAAACCCACCCAGTAGATTGGCCTTGGCGGCACGCAGCTCTTCGGCGCTGGGCCCCTCGGCGACGAAGCGGTGCACGGTCTGCCGCAACACGTTCAGCGCCTCCTCAGCCTGGTCGTTGCGGGTCTGCAGTCCCATGAGATAGGGGCCCCGCCGGCGCATGGGCACCAGCTGACTGTAGGCGCTGTAGGCCAGTCCGCGCTGCTCGCGCACCTCGTCGAAGATACGCGACACCAATGAGGCACCACCGAGGATGTGGTTGCCCACGAACAGGGGGAAATAGTCGGGATCGCCGCGATACACTCCCAACTGCCCCATCAGGATATGGCTCTGGCTGGAGGGAAACTCGATGGCGACCCGTCGTCCCTCGTCCGGCTCGGGAACCGGGGGCAAATCCGGTGCCGGCGCACCGGCGGGCAGCTCGTCGCTGAGCCGCTCGGCCAATTGCTCGGCTTGGGCGCGGTCCACGGCACCGACGATGGCGATCACCGCATTACGCGCCACGTAATAACGGCGGTGAAAAGCGATCAGGTCCTGCCGCTCGATGGCCTGCACACTGTGGCGATACCCCGAGGGGGGATGGGCATAGGGGTGCTCGCCATAGAGGGTACGGTAGAAGGCGAGTCGTGCCTGGGCACCCGGATCCTGGCCGCGGCGTTCGATGGCCACCAGCAGGCGGCTGCGCTCACGCTCGAAAGCCGCCTGTGGGAATGTGGGACGCTCGACGATGGCCTCCAGGGTGGCCAGTGCCTGTTCCAGCAACTCGGGACGGGTGAGACTGCGCAGCGAGAGGCTGGCCATGTCGCGGCCGGCGCTGTTGGAGAATGCGGCCCCCACCCCTTCGAAACGGGCAGCGATGACATCGGCATCCCAGGGGCCGGCCCCCTCGGCGAGCAGACCGTTGGTGAGCAGGGCCAGGCCGGGCCGTTCCCCGTCGCGGGCAGAACCGGCATCGAAAGTGATCTGGATGTCCACCATGGGCAATTCGGGGGCGGCGACGAAATACACCCGGGCACCGTTGTCCGTCACCCAGTGCTGGATCTGCGGGGTGGCCATCAGCGCCGGGGCGCCGAGAAGCATCATCAATGAGACGAGGACCTTAGCGAACAAGGCGGCTTCCTCCCTGGCTGGCAACGGGGCGATCGCTGGGTTGGGGATCGAGCACGGCCACGGTGCGTCGCCGTTCAGTGAGGTACTTTCGCGCCACCTGCTGGATTTGTTCGGGTGTCACCCGTTCGATGCGCGTCAGATACTCCTCTTGCACACGCCAGCCGTAACCCAGGGTCTCCAACATGCCGATCTGCATCGCCTGATAAAACATCGAGTCGCGCTCATAGACCTTGCCGGCCACCACCTGAGCCTTCACCCGCGCCAGTTCCTCGGCGGTCACTGGCTCCCGGCGCAAACGCTCGATTTGAGCCTCGATGGCCGCCTCCAGCTCGGCGATGTCCCGCCCCGGGGCCGGGGTAGCGGAGATGGTGAGCAATTCACGCCGCGGGGTGTAGAGATCGTAACCGGTACCGATGGAGGCGGCGATCCGTTGGGCACGCACCAGCTCAGTCTCCAGGCGGGCGGAGAGCCCGCCATCGAGCACTGCCGCCAACACTTCCATGGCATAGGGCTCCCACTCGGCCTCGTGGCGCCCCAACGCCGGGGTCTTCCAGCCCATCATCAGATAAGGCAGACGCGCCGGCGCCACGACCCGCAGACGTCGCTCGCCACGCTGCTCCACCTCCCGCCGGGGCTTCACCTGCGGCAAGGGGGCCGCCTCGATGGGGCCGTAATAACGCTCGGCCAGCTCGAACACCTCCTGGGGATCGACATCGCCCACCACCACCACCGTGGCGTTGTTGGGACGATACCAAGCGTCATACCAGCCCCGCAGATCCTCGATGGTGAGATTCTCCAGATCGTCCATCCAGCCGATGATGGGCCAGTGATACGGGCTGGAAAGGTAGGCCACCGCATTGAAGTGCTCACCGGTGAGCGCCTGGGGATTGTCCTCGGTGCGCATGCGGCGCTCCTCCATCACCACCCGCACCTCCTTGGCGAACTCCTCCGGATCCAGCAACAGGCCGCGCATGCGATCGGCCTCCAGCTCGAAACTGACGGCCAGGCGGTCCTTGGCCAAGGTCTGGAAATAGGCGGTATAATCCCGCCCGGTGAAGGCGTTCTCCCGCCCGCCGTTCTCAGCGATGATGCGCGAGAACTCCCCGGCCGGGTAGCGTTTGGTCCCCTTGAACATCATGTGTTCGAGGACATGGGAGATGCCGGTGATCCCGTCGTGCTCGTAGCTGCTCCCCACCTTGTACCAGATCTGCGACACCACCACCGGCGCCCGGTGATCCTGCTTGACGATCACCTTCAACCCATTGGCCAGGACACGCTCATGAACCGGGCCCGCGCCGGCAGCCACCTCCATCGGAGGCAAACTCGGACGGCTCGCACACGCGGACAACACCAGACCCAACAACAACCACGGAACCCAACGGACCATCGTCAACTCCCTGTGTAAACCGCACCGATCAACCACACACGACGAGCAAGGTTATGTTTTTCAACAAGGGCGACAAGGATAAGCCGCGGGAGAAGACCGCGGCAAGCAATGGCAGACCCGGGTTCTTCGCCCGCCTCAAGCAAGGCCTGGGCAAGACACGGAAAAATCTCACCCAGGGACTGGCCTCGGCCTTTCTGGGCAAAAAGACCATCGACGACGAGGTCCTCGAGGAACTGGAGACGGTGCTGCTCACCGCCGACGTCGGGGTCGAGGCCACCGGCGAGATCATCGACCGCCTCAGCGAACGGGTGCGCCGCAAGGAGCTCGCCGACCTCGATGCCCTGCTCGCCGCCCTGCGGGCGGCGATCCTGGAGATCCTGGAGCCGGTATCCCGGCCACTGGAGATCGATCCCGACAAGAAGCCCTTCGTGATCCTCATGGTGGGCGTCAACGGGGTGGGCAAGACCACCACCATCGGCAAACTGGCACGCCGCTACCAGGACCGAGGGCTGAGCGTGATGCTTGCCGCCGGCGACACCTTCCGCGCCGCGGCCGTGGAACAGCTCCAGAGCTGGGGGGAACGCAATGGCGTACCGGTGGTGGCCCAGCACTCGGGCGCCGACTCCGCCGCGGTGATCTTCGATGCCCTGCAATCGGCCCGTGCCCGCGGAGTGGACCTGCTCATCGCCGACACCGCCGGGCGGCTGCACACCCAGTCCAACCTCATGGAAGAACTGAAAAAGATCAAGCGGGTGATGGGCAAACTGGACGAGAGCGCTCCTCACGAGATCATGCTGGTGGTGGACGCCACCACCGGGCAGAACGCCATCGCCCAGGCCACCCAGTTCCATGAGGCCGTCGGTGTGACCGGCATCACCCTCACCAAGCTGGACGGTACCGCCAAAGGGGGCATCGTCATCGCCCTGGCCAAGCGTTTGGGCATCCCCATCCGCTTCATCGGCATCGGCGAGGGCGTGGAAGACCTGCGCCCCTTCGATGCCGAGGCCTTCGTCGATGCCCTACTCTCCCGTGACGACCGTGAGAACCCGTGATCCGGGCGGAACACTTGGTCAAGAAATACCCCGGCGGCCATGAGGCCCTCGTCGGCGTCAGCTTTCACATCGAACGCGGCGAGATGAGCTTCGTCACCGGCCACTCCGGCGCCGGCAAGAGCACCCTGCTGCGCCTCATCGCCGGCATCGAGCCCCCCACCCGCGGCCGCCTCAGCGTGGACGGGCACAACTTGGCCCGCCTCACCCGCCGGCAACGCACCCTGCTTCGCCGGCGCATGGGACTGGTGTTCCAAGACCCGCAACTCCTCTACGACCGCAATGTGTTCGACAACGTCGCCCTCCCCCTCCAGATCGCCAACCGTCGCCCACGAGAAATCCAAGGCCGGGTGCGGGCCGTACTGGAGAAAGTGGGCCTGGGGGGCAAAGAACAACTCAACCCTCGGGTCCTCTCCGGCGGAGAACAACAACGAGTGGGAATCGCCCGCGCGGTGGTGAGCAAACCCGACCTCATCCTCGCCGACGAACCCACTGGCAACCTCGACCCCGACCTGGCCCGCGAGATCATGGACCTGTTCCGTGCCTTCAACGACGTCGGTGTCACTGTGCTCATCGCCACCCACGACATCTATCTCATCGAGGCCCTGCCCTACCGGCGCCTGATTCTCGACCACGGCCGACTGCGCGAGGGCCGGTCATGAAACCCCGTCGTTGGCGAGAACGCCGCAAAGGCGCCAGCCGCCATTATCGAGGTCCCACCCGCCGCCGGGAAGACCGAGAGGGAGCCCGTCCTCCCCATCCCTCCTCGCTGGGAGACTGGCTCCACGCCCATCGTCTCGCCCTGGCCAACGGCCTCAAGCGCCTGCGTGCCAACCTCTTCGCCACCTGGCTCACCATCCTGGTGGTCGGCATCGCCCTCGCCCTGCCCACTGCCGTGGACCTCGGTATCGACCACCTCACCCGCCTCACCGATCGCTGGCAACGCATTCACGACCTCAGCCTGTTCCTCCAGCCACAGCAAGACGACCAAACGGCCCAGCGGCTGGCCGAACGGCTCCGCCAAGACCCCGACATTCTCGGCATCCGCCTCATCACCCGCGCACAAGCCCTGGACGAACTCCGCCGCCAGGCCGACCTGGAAGAGGCCCTGACCTTGCTGGGAGACAACCCC
>JALSHN010000198.1 GCA_026982215.1 Gammaproteobacteria bacterium | reverse complement strand
GCCGTGGAGCGCGAGGCCTTGCTGGATCTGCAGCGCCAGGGGGTGTTGTTGGTGGCCTCGGCCGGTAACGATCACAGTGATCTGGACCAGGCCCCGCTCTATCCCGCCGCCCTGGGTTTGGCCAATGTCATCAGCGTCGGTGCCCTCGATCGCCAGGAGCGGCCAGCCACTTGGAGCAACGTCGGCGCCTTTTCTGTGGACCTGTTCGCCCCTGGAGAGGCGGTCTACACCACTGATCTGGACGGGAAGTATGCCACCGTTTCCGGCACTTCGGTGGCTGCGCCGCTGGTGAGCGGTACCTTGGCCTTGCTGCAGAGCGTGGCGCCTCAGGCCGATTGGCGTGCCCTGCGGGCGGCCCTGTTGTCCGGGGTGCGTCCCTTCGACCCCCCTTTGGGATTGTCCAGGACGGGGGGACGGCTGGATGCCGCCGCTGCCCTGGCCGCCTTGCAGGATCCGCGGCCGCTGTACCTCTTGCGTGAGGCCGTGCTGGTCGATGATGGCGACGGGGACGGCCTGGTGGATCCCCATGAGGAGTTCACCCTCAATCTGGTGGTGGAGAACGCCGGGGTGGTGGATGGCGGGGCGTTGCAGGTGAGTTTGCTGCCGCCGCCGGGGGCGCCTCTGGAATTGCGCTCGTCCGCCGTCAGCGTCGCCCCCCTGGCCGCCCAGGAGGAGGTCTTGGTGAGTTTCCAGCTCCGTGCCGGGCGGTTCTCCACCCACAGGCGTTGGTTGCTGAGTGTGGAGTTCGATGACGGCCGGGTGCGTCAACGGCGTCATTTTCCGCTGCATCTGGGTTTTTTGCCTGCGGACGCAGAGGTGGCCGCAACGATTCAAGGCGATGCCTACGACCATGTCCATGCCTATCACTTCCACGGCGAGGCAGACTGGATCCTCGAGTTGCAGGCCGACGACCCCCAGCGTACCCGCTTGGTGGTGGGGGGCGAGGATGTCTGGGTGCGTTTCGACCCCGAGCGCGAGGCGGCCGAGGTGGTGGCGTCGGTGGCCCAGGCTCCGGCGGCGCCGGTGGCCCGCTTGATCCTACCTGCTGCCGTTGCCGGCAGTGGGACCTATCGTGGCTTGGTGTTCCGTTTGCCGCAGGATGACGGGCGTGACAGTGCGCCGGATGGTTATCGTCTGCGTCTGTGTCGTCCCTGGGTGGGCAATGCCCCGCCGCAGGTGCAGGCGCCGGCGGCGGTGCAGGCACGGGTGGGTGAGGTGGTGCGGCTGCGTGGGTCGGCCTCCGATCTCGATGGGCAGGTGCGCTGGACATGGTGGGAGGGTGTGTCTTCCGGTGTGGAGCCGCTGCCCTCGGTGCTGGGGAATGAGCTGCGTTTCACCCCGGAGCGTGCCGGTGAATACCGGTTTCGCTTTCAGGCCAGCGATGATCACTGCGCCGTGGCGACCCGGGAGGTGGTGCTGTACGTGGAGGACCCGGCGCCGGAAAACGACAGTGAACGCACGTTTTATCGCGTCCCCCTGGGGGGGACGCTCAATTTCGTCTTGCCGGCCACGGAGCGATTTTCGCTGATCTCCGAGCTGCCGCCGGGTGCGCGTTTCCAAGACAACCGCTTTCAATGGGACAATGCCGGCCCGGTGGGGGATTATCGCCTGACTTTCCAGGGGGAAAACGGTGATCAGCGCATCATTCGTATCCAGGTCGCCCCTCGAGCGCAGAACAATGCTGCTGTCGATCGCGGTGCCGTGGCGTGGTCTAGCCTGGTGGCATTGGGGGGCATGCTCGCTCGCCACAAGCGATATCGCAGGAAAAAGCGGTAAAGCCTGCTCCGGGATTGCCGAAATAGGGCTTGCGTGTATATTTTGTATGCGCAACGCCAGCCCGGAGAACGATGCGAGCTTGAATTCAAGGAGAAAATCATGGCGAAAAAGGCCAGCAGCAAGAAATCGAGCAACAATAAAAAAGTGAGTGCTGCAGAGAAGAAGAAACTGGAGCTTCAGAGGCGGCGCAAGGCCCTGGCGAAGAAGAAATTGCTCGCCAAGAAAAAGGCGGAGGCCAAGAAGAAGCTGCTGGCGAAGAAGAAGGCGGAGGCCAAGAAAAAGCTGTTGGCGAAGAAGAAGGCGTTGGCGAAGAAGAAAGCGCTGGCAAAGCAGAAGGCGTTGGAAAAAAAGAAGGCATTGGCCAAGAAAAAGGCCGAGGCCGAGAAGCGCAAGGCCGAATTGGCCAGGCAGCGGGAGGAAGAACGGGCCCGCAAGGCCGAGGAGCGTAAACAGGCGGCGTTGAAGAAGGCGGTGGAGCGGTTCATCGCCCAGTGGGAGAAGGAGTGGGAACGCAAGGAGAAGGCGAAGAAAAAGGCCGCCGAGGCGCGCAAGAAGCTACTGGCCAAGAAAAAGACCACAGCGAAGAAAAAGACCAGCGGCAGGAAGCAGACGGCCAACAAGGCCGTGGTAACCCGTGGCAACACCCTGCCGAAGGAGAAGGCCCCGAGCAAACCGCCGGCCGTCCTCCCCGACCCGTCGGCCGAGGGGGATGGCACCGAGGAGTGAGGCCGGATCCCGTCCCGTTGTTGCAAGCGCGGGGTTCGACCGCGCCTCAGAGCAGGCTGGGAAGGTATTGCACCGTCACCTCCTCGCCGGGTTCTACCGTGGAACGCTCGCTTTCGATGACGATAAAACAATCCGCCCGGCTCATGGAGCTGAGGACGTGGGAACCTTGGTTGCCGGTGCTGCGCACACCGATGCGGCCGTTTTCATCGATCTCCAGGATGCCGCGTTGAAAGTCCACCCGGCCCGGCCGCTTCTTGAGCCGCTCCAGGGCCACGGCGCGCAGGGTCAGTCCTCGGCGCGGGGTCTCGCCGGCTAGGCGGCGTAGTGCCGGGGCGACGAATTGATAGAAGGTGGCCACCACCGACACCGGGTTGCCGGGCAGGCCGAAGAAGGCGGTCTCTCCCAGGTGGCCGAAGGCCAGTGGCCGCCCCGGTTTCATGGCCATTTTCCAGAAGTGCACCTCGCCCAGTTCTTCCAGCAGCGATTTCACGTAATCGGCCTCACCCACCGAGACGCCGCCGCTGGTGATCAGGGCATCGCCCATGGTTGCCGCCTCCTGGAAGGACCGGCGCAGGGCGGCGGGGTCGTCGCCGATGTGACCCATGTCGAGGACCTCCACCCCCAGTCGTTGCAGTAGCGCCCTCAGGGTGGGACGGTTGCTGTCGTAGATCTGTCCCGGTCCCAGGGGGACGCCGGGGGGACACAGCTCGTCCCCGGTGGAGAAGATGACCACCCGGGGGCGGCGACGGCAGCGGACCTCGGCGATGCCGAGTGAGGCCAGCAGTCCGAGATCGGCGGGGGCCAGGCGGCGACCGCTGGTGAGGATCACCTCGCCTTCGGCGATGTCTTCTCCGGCCTGGCGGACGTTTTCTCCCGGCTGGTGGCCGGGCTGGATACGGATCCGCCCCCCGGGCAGGACCTCCACCCGTTCTTGCATGATCACGGTATCCGCGCCTTGGGGCAGGGGGGCGCCGGTCATGATGCGTACCGCCTCACCGGCTCCCACGGTGCCGGGGTAGGGATGGCCGGCCAGGGCCTTGCCCACCACGGTGAGTTCCACGGCGCCCTCTTGGGGCAGATCCTCCCCGCGCAGGGCGTAGCCGTCCATGGCCGAGTTGGTGAAGGCGGGGACGTTCATGGGGGAACGGATGTCTTGGGAGAGCACCCGGTCCAAGGCCTCGGAGAGGGCGAGGGATTCGCTGCCCGCCACCGGGCGGATCTCCCGCTCGATGAAGGCCAGGGCGGCTTCCACCGGCATGCTGTTGGGATCGTAGTCGTCCTGGCAGGTGGTAGGGTGGTCGCTCATGGGGATGACTCCTCGAGACGGTGACGGTGGTAATGGTAAAGGAAACGGGCCACTTGCGAGGGATCGTTCAAGGGCAGGCATGGACAAGGGGCCTCCATGGGGACGTCAGTGACGACGGCCAGCAGCCCGGACTGGTGCAATTCCGGTGGTTCGGGTTCCACGGCGGCACGGTACAGGCGCAGGTGGGGCAGGCCTTCGCTGGAGAAGCCCTCCAGCAACACCAGATCCAGCTCCGGATCGAGCCGGGCGAGCAGGTTTTCCAGAGCGGGAGGCTCGCCAGTTTCGGCAAAGAGGGCCCAGCGGTTGCCGGCCAGCAGGATGACCTCTTGGGCCCCGGCCTGGCGCAGGCGGTGGCTGTCCTTGCCGGGGTGGTCCGGTTCCACGCGGTGGTGGCTGTGTTTGACCGCGCCTACTTGTAACCCCCACTGGCGCAGCTGGGGGATCACTGCGGTGAGCAGGGTGGTCTTGCCACTGCCCGAGGGGCCATGAAGGGCGATCAGGGTGGACATGGGGTGTCTTCCAGGTCTTGGGGCCGGTTGAGGTTGACGAAGGCGCTGGCGTCGGGGAAGGCCACCATCCGATGGGGCAGGGTGGCCAGAAAACCGTGGACCGAGCGACCGCCCCGCTGGAGATATGCCTCCAGCCCCCTGAGGGTGCCCGGCGGATAACGGGCGATGAGCCAGTGGATGCGGTGGGGGTCACGGGCGATGCCCACTTGGGGTGAACACTGCAGGCGGGCAGCCAGATCGGAAGGCAGGCGGGGGGTGTCACAGGGGACGGTGAGCAGGCCCTCTTCTGGCGACAACCGGGGTAGGACGGCGAGCAGCCCGCCCAGGGGACCAAGGTCAGGGATGGGGTCGGAGACGACCTCCAGGCCACGGTGGCGGTAGTCGTCCAGATGGCGGTTGGCGCTGATGAGAACACGGTTGGCCTGGGGGGCGAGGCGGTCGATCACCCAATCGATGAGGGAGCGGCCACACCAAGGGAGCAGGCCTTTGTCCCGGCTCCCCAGGCGTCGGCCCTGGCCGCCAGCAAGGATCAGCACGGTGAGGGGCTCGGTGGCAGCCATGGCTCAGTATGGGATGCGGTCGGGCAGGGCGGCCCAATCCTCCAGCAGGGCCAGGCAGGGTTCGCGCAGGAAGTCGGGTATGATGTCCACCGGGCTGCCCCCCAGCCGTTTGAGGGTGGCGTTGTCCACGGTGAGTTCGCGAAACCCCAGCCGGGCCACGTCGGCGATGCGGGTGCCGAAGACGATTTGCTCCAGCCCAGCCCAGTGGATGGCGGAGAAACACATGGGACAGGGCTCGGTGGTGGAGTAGATGGTGCAGCCGGCGAGTTGGTGGCTGCCCAAGGTACGGGCTGCGGCGCGGATGGCGTTGACCTCGGCGTGACAGGTGGGGTCGTGTTCGGCCAGAACGGTATTGTGGGCCACCGCCAGCACCCGCTCGCCTTGAACGATACAGGCCCCGAACGGCCCGCCGGGTTGGGCATGGAGCTGGCGGCGCACGGCGTCGATGGCCAGGTGCATGAAGCGGGCTTGGGGGTGAGGGCTCATGGATCGCTCAGGAGGTGTGTGTGCAGAGACTGGATAGGATCCTGGATCGTTTGGATGGCAAGTCTTACAAGGCTTACAAAGACTTGCAGGGGACGGCTTTCGAGTTCCCCGATTATAACCTGCGCTTTTTGCACGTCCAGGGCGATCCCTTTGCAGCGCTGAGCCGGGTGTCGTTGCAGCTGGAGGCGGGGCGCCATCGTCTGGATCCGGCTTGGTGGGGGACTGCGGACCGGCGGCGGGCGTTGTGTGATTTTTTGCAGCGTCGCCTCTATGAAGCGTTGCCACGGCGGGTGAAGGGGCGGCGGGGCAGCGGTCATAGCGGCCGGGTGGAGGTGGCGGCGCCGGGGCAGCAGGTGTTGTGGCGCACGGGGGTGCAGATGGGGTCGGCGGGGGCGTTGGAATTGCGGCTGGGGTTGGGCCTGCCCGCCGCCGGTCGGCGGATCCTTGGACAGGAGGCCCGGGCGATGTTGTTCGAGGAGTTGCCGGGGCTGGTGCGTCAGGTGTTCTCGGAGCTGCGTCGCGCCCCCGCGGCGCTGGAGGCGCATATCCATTGTCTGGAGGACCAGGTGGCCCTGCGGCGCTGGTTGGCGGAGCACGGTTTCGTGGCCTTCGTGGCCGATGGCTCGGTGTTGCCGCGCCGCAGCGGGGTGGATGACCGGCCGTTGGCGAAGGCCTTGCCTTTCGAGGCCCCGGAGAGCTTGGCCGAGGAAGTGGAGTTGCCTCACGCCGGTCGTATCCGGGGGATGGCCATTCCCGCCGGGGTGACCGTGATCGTCGGTGGAGGTTATCACGGCAAGTCCACCCTGCTCCAGGCCCTGGAGCGGGGGGTGTACGATCATGTGCCGGGGGACGGGCGCGAGCGGGTGGTGGCCTTGGAGCGGGCGGTGAAGATCCGCGCCGAGGATGGCCGGGTAGTGCATCCCATCGATATCCGCCCGTTCATCGATCATCTGCCCCTGGGACAGGACACCGCGCAGTTCGCCAGCGAGGATGCCAGCGGCAGTACCTCGCAGGCGGCCGCCATCCTCGAGGCGCTGGATGCCGGGGCGCGGTTGTTGTTCATCGACGAGGACACCTCGGCCACCAATTTCATGATCCGGGATGCGCGGATGCAGGCCCTGGTGCATCCGGAGCAAGAGCCCATCACGCCGTTCATCGCCCGCGTTCGCGAACTCTATCAGGACCTGGGCGTATCTACGATCCTGGTGATGGGCGGCTCGGGCGACTACTTCGCCGTGGCCGATACGGTGATTCAGATGGATCAGTACCGTGCGCTGGATGTCACCCGCCGGGCGCGCTCGCTGGCCGAGGGGGTGTGTCTGCCCCGAACGGAGGGGCGCCCGCCGTTGCGGCGTCAGCCGCAACGCGGGGTGGCATTGGCGGGGATCTTCGCCCGGGATCGGGCCAAGGTGGAGGTGCGTGAGGGCGGCGTGGTGCGTGTGGATGGGGTGCGATTGGATCTCTCGGCCTTGGCTCAGGTGGTGGAGCCGGGGCAGCTGCGGGCCATTGCCTGGCTGGTGCGTCGCTATGCCTTGAGGGGTTCGCGGATGGGGTTGGGGGTGTGGGCCGGGGAGCTGGAAGCCTGGTTGGACGGCGAGGGGCTCGATGGGGTGAGTGACTGGCCGTTGGCGGATCTGTCGCGTCCGCGGGCGTTGGATGTGATCGCGGCGGTGAATCGGGTTCGCACCGCTTAGCTTGTCTTCTCGGCGGCGCGTGCCGCCGCCCGGCCCCGGGCCTCGTCCACGCGTAGGAGCAGCAGCAGCCCGGCGATGAAGAACACCAGGGTGGAGAGCAGGGCGCTGCGGTGATCACCGTCGGTAAGGTGGGCGATGAGGCCGTAGCTCACCGGGCCGATGATGGCGGAGAGCTTCACCGCCAGGCCCCACAGGCCGAAGAATTCGCCGCTGCGGGAACGAGGGGCGAGACAGCCCACCAGGGCACGTCCGGCGCTCTGACTGGCGCCCAGGGCGATGCCGACGCCGTTGGCGACCCACCAGAAGCCGCCGCGGCTCTCCACGGCGTAAGCCGCGGCCACGGTGAGGATCCAGATTCCCAGGGTGATGGCCAGGGTGGGTACCGCGCCGAGGCGGTCTTGCAGCCGGCCGAAGAGGAGGGCGCCAAGGGCGGCGGTGACGTTGACCACCAGGATGAGCAGGATGCTGTCCTGGGTGGTGAAGCCCATGGCCTCCTGGGCGTAGACCGCCGCCAGCACGATGACGGTGTTGATGCCGCAGTGGTAGGTGGTGATGGCCACCAGCAGGCGGAACAGGTCACGGTGGCGGCGGGCGTGATGCCAAGTGTGGCGCAGGCGATCCATACCGGCGCGGAACAGCCCCCCGGGCGGGGTGGGGCGGGGGGTGGCCCGTTCCCGCAACCACAGGAAGGTGGGCAGGGCGGCTAGGGCGAAGACGGTGCTGGTAATGTAGAGGGTGCCGGGGACGTATTGGGTTGCCCCCATGCCTTGTTCCTTGGCCCAGTGGATGTAACCGAGGCTGAGGCCCAGCACCAGCAGGCCACCGAGGTAGCCCAGGGACCAGCCGTAGCCGGAGAGGCGTCCCATCCCTTCCGGTGGGCTCAGTTCGGGGAGGAAGGCGGCGATGAGGTTCTCGCCGGTGAAGTAGAGGGTGGCGGAGAGGACGAGCAGGGCCATGGCCGGCCAAAGATCGCCCGGCCCGGCTTGAGCCAGGGCGACGGTGGCGAGGATGCAGCCGGCGGTGGTGATGAGGAGGTAGCGTTTTTTGTGGGCGCTGTGGTCGGCCAGGGCCCCCAGCAGCGGGGCGGTGAGGATCACCAGGGCGTTGGCGGTGCCGGTGGCCAGGGTCCACAGGAGGGTGGCGGTTCCGGAGTCCAGCCCAGCCCCGGCGGCCACCACCCCGACGAAGTAGGCGTTGAATACCGCGGTGAGCACCACAGTGGTGTAGCCGGAGTTGGCGAAGTCGAACAGGGCCCAGGCGAGGCGTTCGCGGGGGGTGACGGGCGCCGGGATACGCCCGCCGTCCGCGTTTTCTGTCGATCCCAGTGGAGATTTGTTTTCCAAGTCGTTGTTTTAGACGGGATGCCCCAGTGCCCGCAGGTGTTCCTTGGCCCGGTGGGCCAGTTCGGCCATGGCCAGTTCCTGCTCCCAATCGTAAGCGGGGTGGTCGTCGGGGATTTCCGGGCGCTTCAGGCCGTGGTAGGGGGCGTCGGCATAGACCCGGACATGGCGGGTCTCTTCCGGACAGGGGGTGAGGTCGGGCCAGATGCCGTGGAACAGGTCTTGACGGCGGGTCACCTGCCATTGGTCGATGAGGCGGTAACCCTCGGGCAGGTGCTCGCCGAAGGCGCCGTCGCGACCGGTCTGGCGCTCTCCCGTTTCCTCGTTGACGTGTTCGGTGAACACGTAGGCCACCAGCTTGGGGCGCAGCCGGGCCAAATGAGGGGTGGGGTCCTGGCCCGGGGGCATCCATGAGGACAGGGCCAGGTCCACTTCCCCCTGGTAATCCTCCAAGGTGACGTCGAGAAAACGGACCTGAGGAGGATGAAAGCGCTCGATCTGGCTGGGCTTGCAGGCCGGATCGTGGAGGGCGTCCACCTGGATGTTGGGGTCTTCCAGGGCCAGCAGCCCGCTGACGAAGCCGTTTCGCGGGTGGAGGTCCAGCACCCGGGGTTCAGAGCTCAGCTGGCGCAAATAGCCGGCCAGAGTGAGCATCTCCCGGCGCAGGGGGAAGTAGTGGGCCACGGTGGGGCCGTTCTTGGCCGGATCGCGGTCGGGGTTGCTGAACACCAGGGCATGCAGCGGCAGCTCGCGGATGCGTTCCTCGAAGGGACGCTTGGGGTCCCAGGCGGGGTGTTGTTTTTCCTGGAAGGCGATGATGCGGTCCATCATCGCCACGGTGAAGCCCTCCATCTCGCGGAGCGGCTCGAATTCGGTCATGTCCATGGGTGTCTCGATTCAGGTGGCGAGGAGTTCGGGCCAGAGACGGAACTGTTCGTAACTGGGAGCCGATTCGGCGCAGTATTCTCGGAGCAATGGGGTCAGTTTGTCCACCGGCAGGGGATGACTCACCAAAAAGCCCTGCACCTGGTCGCAGCCGTGGGTGCGCAGGAAGTAGAGCTGTTCTTCACGTTCCACCCCTTCGGCCACCACTTCGAGTTTGAGGCTCTTGCCCAGGGCGATGATGGCCTCGGCGATGGTGGCATCGTCGGGATTGTTGACGATGTCGCGCACGAAGGATTGGTCGATTTTGAGTTTCTTGAGAGGAAACTTTCGTAAGTAATTGAGAGAGCTGAATCCTGTGCCGAAATCATCGATGGAGAGATTGACGCCTAGGTCCTTGAGCTGGTGGAGCATGTGGGCGGTCTTTTCGATGTTCTCCGCCAGGAAGCCTTCGGTGATCTCCAGTTCCAGGCGGGTGGGGTCGAGGCCGCTGTCTTCCAGCGCGGAGCGGACCACGGCCACGAAGTCGGGTTGGCGAAACTGGCACATGGAGAGGTTCACCGCCATGCGCATCGGCGGCAGGCCTTCGTCTTCCCAGGCCTTGGCCTGTTGGCAGGCGGTGCGCAACACCCATTCGCCAATGGGGATGATGAGACCGTTTTCCTCGGCGAAGGGGACGAAGCGGTCGGGTTCGATGAGGCCTTTTTCCGGGTGTTGCCAGCGCAGCAGGGCCTCCACACCGAGGATGCGGTTGCTGTGGAGATCGATCTGGGGTTGGTAGAACAGGCGGAATTCGTTGCGGTCGATGGCGAAGCGCAGGCTGTTCTCCAGCATCAGGTGTTCCACCGCCTTGGCGTTCATGTCGGCGGTGTAGAAGTGGTAGTTGTTGCGCCCCTTTTCCTTGGTGCGGTACATGGCTGTGTCGGCGTTTTTGAGTAGGGTGCGCATGTCGGGGGCGTCGTCGGGGTAGAGGGTGATGCCGATGCTGGTGGAGACGACGATCTCGTGACCGTCGAGGCGGAAGGGGGTTTCCATGAGTTCGAGGATCTTGCGGGCCACGGCGGCGGCGTCTTCGGGGTCGTGCAGCCCTTCGACGATGACGGTGAATTCGTCTCCGCCCAGACGGGCCACGGTGTCGCCTTCGCGGGCGTGTTTCTGCAGTCGCCGGGCCATGCCGCGCAGCAGTTGGTCCCCGGCGTGGTGGCCGAGACTGTCGTTGATGTTCTTGAAACGGTCGAGGTCGAGGAACAACAGGGCGACCTTGGTGCCGTTGCGTTGGGCGCGGGCGATGGCCCGGCGCAGGCGGTCACGGAACAGGGTGCGATTGGGCAGCCCGGTGAGGGAGTCGTAGTTGGCCAGGTAGGTGAGCCGTTCCTCGGTCTCTTTGCGCTGGGTGATGTCGCGGGAGATGGCGACGATACGTCTGATCCGCCCGGATCGGGGGTCGGTCTCGATGCGGGCGTGGGTCTCCAGCCACAGGGGACGGCCGTCGGGACGGTGGGTGGGATGGCTGATCCATTCCTCGCTGTCGGATTCGGCCAGTTTGGCGAACAGGCGTTTGCGGCTGCTGCGGCCGGGGTCGTCGAGGATTTCGTCCAGGGTCTTGCCCAGCAGGGATTCGGCGG
The DNA here is from genome assembly GCA_026982215.1 of Gammaproteobacteria bacterium. Taxonomy (GTDB): domain Bacteria; phylum Pseudomonadota; class Gammaproteobacteria; order S012-40; family S012-40; genus S140-43. Next base: position 7,737 of record JALSHN010000198.1, on the reverse strand, counting down.
TGAGGCCAAGGATGCGTTCTACCGAGGGAGAGGCGTAACGACAGCGGCCGTGTTCATCGTAGACGGTGATGAGGTCGGTGGTGTAGCGGGCGAGGATGTGCCGTTCGTCCAGCTCGGCCTCGGGATCGGCGATGAACAGGATGTGGATGCCGCTGAGGCCGTCTTGATCCAGCTCGGGCTGGACCCACACCGTGTAGCTGTGACCTTGATGGTTGAATCGGGTGGTGATGCCTTCACCTTTGCGGGCTTGGGTCACCAAGTGGGCCAGGAGGGAGTGCTGCGACCAGTCGAGGGTGTCTCCCAGGGCGGGGATCGGGAGGGCCGTCAACCGGGGATGGGTGGGGCCGCTGTCGGCAAGCAGGCGACCGTCGGGAGCGATGCGCAGTTCGCGGATCGTGTCGGGCCGGATCCAGGGGCTGAGATCGGTGAGGGCGGGGGGAGAGGTCTGGTTCACGGCTGAGGGTGGGGTCTTGCTCATGATATGGCCGCTTCCTCCCTGTCGATCGAGCGGGCCGCGATGCGGATGGGCAAAGATAAACCAATCTCCAGGGGCGGGACAAGGGGATTGAAAATCAATCGCTTGGATGAGAATGTTTCGGTATCCGATTGATTTTTATGTTGCCAGGGCTATTTGCCCGCGCGGATCAGCCCTCCCAATCCCATGGCTTCGATCTCGCTCTGCAGCAGTCGGCGTACTTGCCGCGCCTCTTCCAGGGTGCGGGCTTGGTCGGCGAGCTGTTGGGCGCGGTGACGTTCGGTATTGCGGATGAGCCATTTGATGCGTGGGATGTTGACCGCGTTGACGCTGAGGCCATCGAGGCCGAGACCGAGCAAGAGCAGGGCGGCGGCGGGGTCGGAGGCCATCTCGCCGCAGACGGTCACGGGCTTGCGGTGACGGGCGGCGGCGTGGACCACGCGGGCGAGTGCATCGATGACGGCGGGGTGCAGTGCGTCGTAGAGTTTGGCCACCCGGTGGTTGTTGCGATCCACGGCCAGCAGGTATTGCACCAGGTCGTTGGTGCCGATGGAGAGGAAGTCCACCCGCCGCGCCAGGGCCTCGGCGCAGGCCACCGCCGAGGGGACTTCGATCATCACCCCCAAGCGGGGCAGGGGAAGGGGGACGTCGCTCTCTTCGGTGAGCTCGCGATGGGCCCGGGCGATGAGGTGTTGCGCCTGGTCCACTTCGGTGGCGGTGGTGACCATGGGGAGGAGGATGTGGAGGTTGCCCAGGCCGGCATTGGCACGCAGCATGGCGCGGATCTGGGTGAGGAAGATCTCCGGGTGGTCCAGGGAAATGCGGATACCGCGCCAGCCGAGGAAGGGATTTTCTTCCTGGATGGGAAAGTAGGGCAGGGACTTGTCGCCGCCGATGTCGAGAGTGCGCAGGGTGACCGGGCCGGGGGCACAGGACTCGAGGATGCGGCGGTAGAGTCGGGTTTGTTCGTCCTCGCCGGGGAAGCGGTCGCGGATCATGAAGGGGAATTCGGTGCGGTAGAGGCCGATGCCTTCAGCACCGTTGCCGCGGATGGGGTCCAGTTCGCTGAACAGCCCGGCGTTGGCGTAGAGGGCGATGCGGTGCCCGTCCCGAGTGACGGCCGGGAGGTCACGCAGGTGTTCCAGATCGGCCTGGAGTTCGCGTTCTTCTTCGCTCAGGCGGCGGAATTCTTCAACCAGGGGGGCGCTGGGGGCAATGAATACCCGCCCTTGGTAGCCGTCCACCACAAGTAGGCGCCCCTCCAGTTTTTCCAACGGCAGATCGGTCAGGCCCATCACTGCGGGGATGCCGAGGGAGCGGGCGAGGATGGCGGCATGGGATGAGCCGGAGCCTTGGCGCGAGACCAGGGCGCGTACGCGTTCGAGGGGCAGGTCGATGAGGCTGGTGGGGCTGAGGCTGTCACTGACGACGATGCCGTTGTCGGGAAAGGGGCGTGCTTGCCCCGGGGTCTCTTCCAGTCGGGCGAGGAGACGCCGGCCGAGGTCGCGGATGTCGTCCACCCGTTCGCGCAGGTAGGGGTCGTCCATGAGACGGAAGGTACGGCTGTGTTCTTCGATGGTGTCCCGCAGCGCGGCGGGGGCCCATTGACCGCGGCGGATGCGTTCGATGGTCTTGCCGCGAATGCTGTCGCTGGTGAGCATCAGACGGTAGGCCTCGAACAGGGCCCTGTCGGCCTGGGGAAGTTCGTCTCCCAGGCGTTGCTCCAAGCGATCGATGTCGCCGCGGACTCGTTCCAGGGCCTGGAGGAAACGCTGGATCTCGTGCTCGGGGTCGTCGCTGTCTCGGTCGGGGACGCTGCTGAGGCTGCGGCTGGGGTTGAGGACGACCGCCGTTCCCAGGGCAATTCCGGGGGCGCCGGAGATGCCTTGTAACGGACGGTCGGAGCGCTGGGGCGTGGTGAGGTTGTCGAAACCGGTGACGGCCTCGGCATGGGCGATGGCGCCGGCGAGCTGGGTGGCCAGGGTGATGAGCAGGGTCTCTTCGTCTTCGAGGAAACGCCGTCGCCGGCTCTGCTGGACCACCAAGGCCCCCAGGGTCTTTCCCTGATGGATGATGGGGGCGCCGAGGAAGGCGTGGTAGGCCTCTTCGCCGATGCCGGGGATGTGCTTGTAGGCACGGTGGTGTGGGGCATCGTCCACGTTCACCGGTTCGGCGCGGGAGCACACCAGCCCCACCAGCCCTTCGTCACTGCGCAGACGGACGCGACCCACGGCCTCGGGATGGAGGCCTTCGGTGGCCATGAGCACCAGCTCGTCGCTGTGGGGATCCAGCAGGTAGACCGAGCAGGCCTCGGCCTTCATCACCCGACGCACTTCGTGGACGATGACACGCAGGGCCTCGTCCAGGCTGCGGGCCGAGCTCACTTGCTCGGAGAGTGTGCGCAGGGTGTCCAGCATGGAGTGCGTTTTCCGGAACCTTCCGCAGAGAGGGTATCACGAGCAGGGTGCGGGATGGTCGGCGGTCAGCCTCGGGAGGGGTGGACGTGGCGCCGGTTGTCGCAAGGGGGGGCGAGGCCCAGGTGGCGGGCGAATTCGCTCATCGCCCGGCGATAGACTTCGCGTTTGAAGCTCACCACTTGCTCGGTGGGCAGCCAGAAGTCCACCCATTCCCAATGATCGAATTCAGGGCGGGCCATGGCGTCGAGGCGGATGTGTTCGTCGGGGGCCACCAAGCGCAGCAGGAACCAGCGTTGTTTCTGGCCGATGCAGACCGGGCGGCGGTGACGGCGGACCATGTGCTCCGGCAGACGGTAGCGCAGCCAGCCGCGGGTCTGAGCGAGAATCTTCACGTCTTGCGGACGCAACCCCACTTCTTCATGGAGTTCGCGGAACATGGCCTCTTCCGGGGTCTCATGGGCCTTGATGCCACCTTGGGGGAACTGCCAGGCGTTTTGCCCGTACCGCTTGGCCCACAAGACCTTGTCGTCCTGGTTGCACAGGACGATGCCCACGTTGGCCCTGAATCCCTGAGAATCGATCACGGTGATCCGCCCGCCTGTGCATGTGTTTGTAATTTTTTCATTTTTTTACCATACAATCAATCGTGCCGAACCGGGGGAACCTCGTCGTGCCCCGGGGCGTCTTCCTTTCGACCACAATGAACGGGAAAGTGCATGTCTTTGGCGATTTTCGATCTGGACAACACCTTGATCGCGGGTGACAGCGATTATTTGTGGGGCCGCTTCTTGGTGGAGCCGGGGGTGGTGGACGGGGCGTTCTATGAGCGGGAAAATCAGCGTTTCTATGACGAATATCGCGCCGGGACCTTGGACATCCATGAGTTTCTGCGTTTTTCGCTGGCGCCGCTGGCACGTTTGCCGCGCCGTCGTTTGTTGGCATTGCGCGAGCAGTTCATGCGCGAGAAGGTGGCGCCCTTGTGGCTGCCGGCGGCGCGCCGTTTGGTGGAATCCCATCGGCGGGCTGGCCGTTTTCCGCTGGTGATCACCGCGACCAATCGCTTCGTCACCGAGCCCATTGTGCGGGAATACGGGATCGAGGTGCTGTTGGCCACCGAGCCGGCGGTGGATGAGCACGGCGAGTTCACCGGGGAGGTGGCGGGGGTGCCCTGTTTCCAGGAGGGAAAGGTGACGCGGCTGCTGGCATGGTTGGAGGAGAACGGACGGGGTTTGGAGGGGAGCTGGTTCTATAGTGATTCTCACAACGATCTGCCGCTGCTGGAACGGGTGAGCAATCCAGTGGCGGTGGATCCGGATCCGGAGCTGGAGGCCCGCGCCCGCGCCCGTGGGTGGCCGGTGATTTCGCTGCGCCGCGGGGAGACGCCGGTGGAGTCGTCCGGCTGAGTCAGCGGGAGGCCAGTTCCTCGACGGTGAGAAACAGGGCCGGGTCCACTCGCCGGTCGTTGAGGCTCACCGTCCAGTGGAGGTGGGGGCCGGTGACCCGTCCGGTGGAGCCGACCCGGCCGATGAGATCACCCCGTTGCACCCGCTGCCCGGGGCTCACCTCGATGCGGGAGAGGTGACAGTACATGGTGATCAGTCCCTGGCCGTGATCGATGAACACGGTGTTGCCGTTGAAATAGAAGTTGCCGGTCTCGATCACGGTGCCGGGGGCGGGGGCGTAGACCGCCGTGCCCTCGGGGGCGGCGATGTCCATGCCGCTGTGGGGCCGACGCGGTTGACCGTTGAAGAAGCGCCGCAGACCGAAGGAGCTGCTGCGGGGGCCGTCCACCGGGGGGGTGAAGGCGGCATCCACCGGCCCTTCGCTCCAGTGGCGGAAGGCGGCGCGGATGCGCTTCGATTCCGCGCGGATGCGTTTCAGCGCCTCGGGGTCGGGGTTGACCATCTTTTTGTTTTTGATGGTCAGGTGTTGCGTGGCGTATTCCTTGGGGTGAACCTCGAAGGCGATGCGTTCCTCGCCCTCGCCGCGTTGGACGCGGATGCGCTGTGTGCCCGGCTGGACGTTGAGGCCGATCCCCACCACCGCTTCCCAGCGGCCACCATGCTGGCGGACCCACACGCGTCGTTCGCCATACCATGCCGCGGGCGGCGGACCCTCGGCGGGGCCGAGGTCGATACGAGCCACACCGCCGGGGACCGGGGCCGCGTGGGGGAGGTCGGCCGCGGGGACGTGGAGGGGAATGAGGCCGAGGAACGCGAAAAGCAGCAGGAAAAGGCGGCGGCTCATGAGGATCCTTGGGTGTCGTCGATGTGTTCGATGCGGCAGTGCAGGCGGCCGTCTTGCAAGCGGGCGCGGATGTCTTGCCCCGGCCGAGTTTGCTCCACGCTGCGGATCACTCCGCCGTCCGTTGCTTCGATGATGGCAAAGCCGCGTCCCAGCGTGGCCAGGGGACTCACGGCATCCAGGGTACGGGCCAGGGCCTGCAGCCGCTCGTGTTGTGCCTGCAGCCGCTGGCGCTGGTTCTGGATCAGGCGAGTGGAGAGGTTGGCGAGGCGCAGGTGGGCGGCATCGATCTCCCGCCGGGGGGTGAGGGTTTGCAGCCGCTGCCTCAGGGCATGGAAATGATGGTGGTGTCGTCGCAGCGCATGGTTCATGGCAACGAGGAGGCGCTGTTCCAGGTCGTCGCAGCGTTGTTGCCGTTGTCTGAGGAGTTCGCGGGGATGGCGCAGTCGAGCGTTTAGGTGACGCAAGCGTCCGCTTTCATCGCTCAGCCGTCGGCGGATGGTTTGCTGTAGCCGGGATTCCAGCCGATCGAGCCTGGTCAGCCATTCGCGGACATCGGGGACCACCCGCTCGGCGGCGGCGGAGGGGGTGGGGGCGCGCAGATCGGCGCAGAAATCGGCGATGGTGCAGTCCACTTGGTGGCCGATGCCGGTGACGATGGGAACGGGACAGGCAATGATGGCACGGGCGACGATTTCTTCGTTGAAGGCCCACAGATCCTCCAGGCTGCCACCCCCCCGGGCGAGGATGAGGACGTCACAGTCGCCGCGCCGACCGGCCAGCTCCAGCATGCGGGCGATTTCCTCGGCGGCGCCGATTCCTTGTACCGGGATGGGATAGAGACGCACCGGGATGGCTGGAAAGCGGTGACGGAGGACGTTGAGGATGTCGTGGAGGGCGGCGCCGGTGGGGGAGGTGAGGACGCCAATGCGTCGGGGCAGCGTGGGGAGGGGACGTTTTCGGTCTTCATCGAACAGACCCTCGGCCATGAGGCGGCGCTTCAACGCCTCGAAGGTACGACGCAGGGCACCGTCTCCGGCTTCTTCCAGGTGTTCGGCCACCAGTTGAAAATCACCGCGGGCCTCGTAGAGGGTCAGGCGGCCGCGCACCATCACCTGCATGCCGTCTTCGGGGGTGAAGTCCAATCGGCGGTTGTCGCTGCGGAACATGGCACAGCGCAGCTGGGCCTGTTCGTCCTTGAGGGTGAAATACCAATGTCCGGACCGGGGGCGGGAGAAGTTGGAGATTTCTCCCTCCACCCAGAGGCGGGGGAAGGTGCCTTCCAGCAGGGTGCGTGCCTCACGCAATAGCTCGGAGACCCCCAGTACCACCGGGCCAGTGGCGGGCGAAACGACGGAGCCGCCTTGCGGCGGCCCCCAGAGGTCTTCGCTCATGGCGTCAATACTGCCACGGCTTGGCGTCCCGGTTGTCGAGGTATTGCTGATAGGCCAATTGCCCCTGGTGTAGCGCCTTGGTGGCCAGCTTCATCGCCTTGGCCTCTTGGCCGGCGGCATGGGCCTTTTTGGCGGCCTTGAGAATCTTGCGGGAGTCGCGCCATTCGTATCCCACCTTGCCGGCCTTATTGATGGCGGCCTCGGCTTCCTTGACCAGGGTGTCGAAGTCTTTCGGTTTGCTTTCCATGGTGGCGCATGCGCCGAGCGTCAGGGAAGCCACCAGTACGGCGATCGTCTTTTTCATGGCCTGTCACCTCGTTTTGGTTTATGGGGCTATTAAGATCTTGAAAGCCTTATCGAACACCCGTCGAGGCTATTTAACAGTGCCGTGAGGTGAGGTCAACACGGCTGACCGTTTCACCCCCACGCCTTATCAAAGGGATGTGAGTGGATTATAATCCGCCGATTTACTCAACGCCGTACAGACGAGCGAAATTGTATGCTGCGAATCCGCGAAGAAGCCCTCACGTTCGATGATGTCCTCCTGGTGCCGGCCCATTCCACGGTGCTGCCCAAGGAGGTGGACCTCTCCACCCAATTGACGCGAGAGATCCGCCTCAATATTCCCCTGGTGTCGGCGGCCATGGATACGGTCACCGAGGCCCGCCTGGCCATCGCCCTGGCCCAGGAAGGAGGGATCGGCATCATCCACAAGAACATGACCCCTGAGGCCCAGGCCGCGGAGGTGCGGCGGGTGAAGAAGTTCGAGGCCGGGGTGATCAAGGAACCCATCACCGTCTCGCCACAAGACACCATCCGCGAGGTGCTGACCATCACCCGGGCCAACAACATCTCCGGGGTGCCGGTGGTGGAAGGGGAAGAATTGGTGGGGATCGTCACCCACCGTGATCTGCGCTTCGAGACCCAGCTCGATGCCCCGGTGGCCACGGTGATGACACCCAAGGAACGGCTGGTGACGGTGCGTGAAGGGGCGCCGGCGGAAGAGGTGTTGAGCCTGATGCATACCCACCGCATCGAGAAGGTGCTGGTGGTGGACGAGGCCTTCCGGTTGCGCGGGCTCATTACCGTCAAGGACATCCAGAAATCCAGCGACTACCCCAACGCCTGCAAGGACGAATTGGGGCGGTTGCGAGTGGGTGCCGCGGTGGGCACCGGCGCCGATACCGAGGAACGCGTGGCTGCCCTG
>JALSHN010000197.1 GCA_026982215.1 Gammaproteobacteria bacterium | reverse complement strand
GCGATGGTGCCGATGCAGGCGGGTGGAACGGCCTGCAGGCACCGTGGCCCGCGCCAGGCTCTGATGGCGCACCCCGTGGTGATCGGGATGCATCAGCTCTTCGATCAGCGAGCCGTCGAGGGTGGGGTAGCTCGGGACCTCGCCGGAGCGGCTATGCAGCCCCGCCGGGCCGCTGTCCTCAGGGGATCTGCAATCCGCCACCGGGCATCCCCCCGGGCGGCATGCCACCGCCCCCCAAACCGCCCGCGCCGCCGAGTCCACCGGCACCGCCCAGCCCGCCGGCGCCGCCACCCTGTCCGGGGACGACGATGGACGAGGCCGCCTCCCGTTGTAGCTCGCGCAGCTCCTCCAGGGTCTTCTCCACCCCTTGCTGGGCAGCGGCGGCGAAGCCCTCCACCGCGGCCTTGAGGTCGGCGGCGGGGATCTCGAAACTGATGGGCAGGGTGCCATAGGGGGTGAGCAATTGCGCCTGGCCGAGGAATACTTCTGGGCGGGTGGTATCCAGACTGCCGTCGGCATTGACGGGGATCAGCCGGCGGATGGTGCCCACCCGGCGGTCGGTGTAGGTCTCCTCGCGGTAGAGGGCGGTGGCCTCCATTTTGAGTTCATCGGCGGGAATGGTGTCGCTCATGGTCGTTCTCCGTGGTTCCTGTGGGGGCCAGCTTAGCAGATTCGACCCCGGTTTCAGCGTCTTTGCGCCATGATGGGGATCGCGCCCGGCAGTGTATCGAGCGGTGGCGGAGGCTTGGGGTCGGCCATCCAGGCCAGGCCGTAATTGATTTCATAGGTGGCGGGCAGGCGGCCTTCGGCATCGCGATGACGCTCGTAGGCCGCCACCATGCGCGCCAGCCGCCCCTTACCGGTGAGGGTGCGCGGCCGCTGGGCGCTGGCGTTGCGTGCCCCCACGGTCTTGAGATCGTGCATCAAGGCCCGCACCGAGTCGTAGGTGAGGGTGAGGTGTTCCACGTCCATCACCGGGTCGGCCAAGCGCGCCCGCAGCAGGGCGTCTCCCAGGTCGTGGAGGTCGAGGAAGGGGCTCACATGCTGATGAAACCCGTCGGCCTCGGCCCAGCTCTGGCGCAATTCCCGCAGGGTGTCCGGCCCCAGGGTGGTGAACAGGAAGGCACCGCCGGGCCGCAGGACGCGGAACACCTCGGCGAAGGCCGGCGCCGGGTCGTCCAGCCACTGCAAGGTCAAAGAAGAGAACACCAGATCGACGCTGTCGTCGGCCAAGGGTAGCTGAGCAGCATCGGCGCACAGATAGCGCCGGCGGCGCCGCAGGCGGCTGACCCATCCCTCGTGTCGGCGAGCCTGTTGGAGCATGGCCTCGGCCAGATCCAGGGCCACCAATTCGGCCTGGGGATAACGGCGGGCCAGATCAGCCAAGGCGCCTCCGGTGCCGCAGCCCAGATCCAGGATTCGCCGCGGCTGGATCTTGAGCCAGTCCAGGCGTTCCAGCAACCGCCCCGCCACCTCCCGCTGTAACACCGCGGCTTGATCGTAATTCGCGGCGGCACGCTGGAAATTGGCCCGGACCTGGGCACGTTCGATGGTCGGCGGTGAGCTCATGCCATGCCCTCCATCAGCGCCGCCATCGCCATCGCATGGCTCAGGAAGGGGGCATGCCCGGCCTCGGGCAGCAGGTGCACTGCGTCATTGGGGCGCAGTCTTGCCAGCGCCGGCGCCAGCGCAGGGGGCACCAAGCGGTCCCGGCCCCCGAGGATCCAAACCAGCGGCACCTCGATTTGAGGCAAGGCCGGGCGCAGATCCACGGTCTTCAGCAATTCGAGCCCGGCCTCCAGGGCCTCGGGCCGCGCCACCCCCGCCTGCGCCAGCGCCCGGCGCAGACGCCGCAGGGTGGCGCCGGCCGCTGCTCCGCCCTGCACCTGCAGAGCGAGGAAACGGCGCACAGTGGCATCGAGATCCGTACGCAATTCGGCGGCGAATCGATCCAGCACACCGAGCTCCATCGCCCAAGGCCAATCCGGGGCCTGGACGAAGCGGGGGTTGGCGGCCACGGCCACCACCGCCCGTGCCCAACCGCGGCGTGCCGCCTCCAGGGCGAGCTGTCCGCCCAAGGACCAGCCCAGCCACAATGCCCCCTCGGGCACCGAGTCCGCCACCGCGGCGCACCATTCGTCCAAACTCGTCTCTCCCGACCAGGGGCTGACGCCGTGACCGGGCAGATCCACCCGATGGACCCGCCAATGGGGTTCCAGATGGGGCAGCCACTCCCGCCACACCGCGGCGTTCATTCCCCAGCCATGGATCAGGACCAGGTCGGCACCAGCCCCACTGTGGGCCACCGCCAGCGTCATACCTGCCTCCACAGGTTGCCCAAGGCTGTCAACAGCCGATCCACGTGTTCGGCCTCGTGGGCGGCGCTGAGGGTGATGCGCAGCCGCGCCTGTCCCTCGGGGACGGTGGGCGGACGCACCGGGGGCACCCAGACCCCTTGTTCCTCCAGGGCCTGGGAAAGGACCAGTGCACGATGGTCCTCCCCCACCACCAACGGTTGAATGGGCGTGGGGGAGTCGATGAGCGGCAGACCCAGCTCGGCGGCCCCCCGGCGGAACTGGCGCACCCGTTCCGAGAGCTGCTCACGTCGCTCCGGTTCGCGTTGGACGATCTCCAGCGCGGCCAGGGTGGCGGCAGCCACCGCCGGGGGCGGAGCGGTGGTGAACAGATAGCTGCGGGCGTCCTGGATCAAGGTCTCGATCAACGCCTCCGGCCCGGCCACGAAGGCGCCGAAGGTGCCCAGGGCCTTGCCCAGGGTCCCCATGACGATCACCTCGGGATCCGTCACCCCTTGAGCGGCCAGGGCACCCCGGCCATCCGGCCCGAGCACCCCCAGGCCATGGGCCTCGTCCACCAACAACCAGGCCCCCGCCTCTCGGGACAAGTGATGGA
>JALSHN010000196.1 GCA_026982215.1 Gammaproteobacteria bacterium | reverse complement strand
TACGGCGGGGGGCCGGGGGCGGTTGAACGTCGCGCCTCCCCTGGCCTATACTCCCGCCCAAATGTAAGGGGCGGGGCGGCCGGCCTCGCTCGGCCGGACCCGGCCCCGATCGCGAGGCCCGGCATCCGCCGGGCTTTTTGTACGGAAGGCCCTCCTGACGGGGGCGAATCGAACGACGCGAAAGTGGCGGAATTGGTAGACGCGCTGGATTTAGGTTCCAGTGGGGCAACCCGTGCGAGTTCGAGTCTCGCCTTTCGCACCAACCCCTCCCCGCCGGCCTGACAGCCGATCGCGCCCACCACCCGACGGCGGCCCCTTGCGAATCACTCATCACCCGATCCACAGAGGTTTGACGACGATGCAGGAAAACAACGAACAGACGAGCGGCCTGGAGCGCCGCATCACCTTCACCGTGCCGGGCGAGGAGCTGGAGCAGGCCGTGGAACAACGGCTGCGCGAGCTGGGGCGTAACGTGCGCCTGCCTGGATTCCGCCAGGGGCGGGTGCCGCCGCGGGTGCTGCGCCAGCGTTACGGTAAACAGGCCCGGGCCGAGGCCCTGGAAGAGCTGGTGCGCTCCCAGTTCTATCGCGCGGTGGCCGAAGAACGGCTGCGTCCGGCGGGAGGGCCGGTACTCTCCGAACCCGAGGAGACCGAGGGCGGCCTCACCTTCACCGCCACCTTCGAGGTCTATCCCGAGATCGAATTGCAGTCCTTGGAGGGGGTGGAGATCGAAAAACCGCAGGTGGAGATCGGCGACGAAGACGTGGACCGGGTCATCGAGCGCCTGCGTCAGCAGCAGGCCGAATGGCAGCCGGTGGAGCGCCCGGCGCAAACGGGCGACCGTCTCACCGTGGACTACCAGGCCACCGTGGAGGGCGAGTCCTTCGAAGGTGGCGAAGGGCAGGACATGGTGGTGGAGCTGGGGGCCGGGCGGATGATCGAGGGCTTCGAGGCGGCCCTGGAAGGTGCCAAGCCCGGTGAGGTGGTCGAGATGGACCTCACCTTCCCCGAAAACTACGGTCGTGAAGATTTGGCCGGAAAACCGGCGCACTTCACCGTCACCGTCAAAAAAGTGGAACAACCGATGCTGCCCGAGCTGGACGAGGCATTCGCCCGTCGCTACGGCATCGAAGAGGGCGGGATGGAGGCCCTGCGGCGCGAAGTGCGCGAAAACATGCAGCGCGAACTGGAGCGCACCATCCGTCAGCGGCTCAAGGAGCAAGTAATGGACGCCCTGTTGGCGCGCCATGATATCCCCGTGCCCCAGGCCCTGATTCGCGAAGAGAGCGAGCGCCTGGCAAGGCAAATGCAAGCCCGTCTCGGGCAGCAAGGCAACCAACTGCAACTGCCGTTGGAGATGTTTGCCGACGAGGCCAAGAAACGGGTGACGCTGGGGTTGATTTTGGCGGAACTGGTCAAGCAGAATGAACTCAAGGCCGACCAAGACAAGGTTCGCGAAGCCCTGGAGGCCATCGCCTCGTCCTACGAGAACCCGGCGGAAGTCATCCAGTGGTACCTCAGCCAGCCGGAAGAATTGGCCGAAGTGGAATCCATGGTCATCGAGGATCAGGTGGTGGACCTGTTGCTCGAACAGGCGAAGGTGGTGGAGCGCCCCACCGGCTTCGAAGACGTCATGAAGCGGGAAAACGACACCGGCGCACAAGCGGAGGCATGATGAACGATCGAATGATCCAGGACCCCATGGCCCTCAACCTGGTCCCCATGGTGGTGGAACAGAGCGGTCGGGGTGAACGTGCCTACGACATCTACTCCCGCCTTCTCAAGGAACGCATCGTCTTCCTGGTGGGGCCGGTGGAAGACCACATGGCCAACCTGGTGGTGGCGCAACTGCTGTTCCTGGAATCCGAAGACCCGGACAAGGACATCTACCTCTACATCAACTCCCCCGGCGGTGCGGTGACCGCCGGGCTCTCCATTTACGACACCATGCAATTCATCAAGCCCGACGTCAGCACCCTGTGCATCGGCCAGGCGGCCAGCATGGGGGCCCTGCTGCTGGCTGGCGGCGCTCCGGGCAAGCGCTACTGCCTGCCGCACTCGCGAATGATGATCCACCAGCCGCTGGGCGGTTTCCAGGGACAGGCCACGGACATCGAGATCCACACCAAGGAGATCCTGCGCATCCGTGACCGTCTCAACAAGATCCTCGCCCACCATACCGGCCAGCCGCTGGAGAAGATCCAGGCCGATACCGACCGTGATTTCTTCATGGGCGCCGAAGAAGCCATCGAATATGGCCTGATCGACAAGATGCTCAGCTCGCGTGCCGAGGGCGAATGACGTTGAACTATCCTGGGGTGGGTGCTATCTAAACGGAGTAACCATCGGAAAAACATGGTGTTACGGCGAAAAAAGCCACGTCCGGACCCCATGTTGGCCCACATCAGCAACGAAAGAGGTGGCGTATGAACGACGAAGGACGCGGAAAGGGCAACAACGGCGACAAGCTGCTGTACTGTTCTTTTTGCGGGAAGAGCCAGCATGAGGTGCGCAAGCTGATCGCCGGGCCGTCGGTCTTCGTCTGCGACGAATGCGTCGAGCTGTGCAACGACATCATCCGCGAGGAGGTACAGGAGAAATCCCCCTCCCTCCATGGCAGCAAGCTACCGACCCCCAAAGAGATCAACGAAGTCCTCGACGAATACGTCATCGGTCAGGAGCGTGCCAAGAAGGTCCTGGCGGTGGCGGTGTACAACCACTACAAACGCCTCAGTGCCGGCAAGAAGGGCAAGAAGGACGAAGTCGAGCTCTCCAAGAGCAACATCCTGCTGCTGGGGCCCACCGGATCCGGCAAGACCCTGCTGGCCGAGACCCTGGCGCGGCTGCTCAACGTCCCCTTCACCATCGCCGACGCCACCACCCTCACCGAGGCCGGTTACGTGGGCGAGGACGTGGAAAACATCAT
>JALSHN010000195.1 GCA_026982215.1 Gammaproteobacteria bacterium | reverse complement strand
TTTGATGGGGAAGTCACAGGGGAATTCCAGCAGGGTGTCGGGTTCGTCTCGTGTTGCCATGGGTGTTTATCTGCGGGTTTGGGACGGGTTTTTCAAGCGGCGAGTCGGGCCTTGAAGTCTTGATAGAGGGTGTGCATCCGCCGCCACTGGGGGCCGGGCTCGCCTTTGCCCACGCGCTCGCCGTCCAAGCGGGTGACGGGGAGGATTTCTTTGGTGGAGCTGGTGAGCCAGATCTCGTCGGCGCGGCGCAGGGCGGCCTCGGAGATGGGGCGTTCGTGGTGGGGGATGTGGTGGCGTTCGGCCAACTCCAGGACCAAGTCTCGGGTGATGCCGGGGAGCAGTCGCGGGCCCTTGGGGGGGGTGATGAGTCGGCCGTCTTCGACGATGAAGACGTTGCTGGCGGCGCCTTCGGTGATTTCGCCGTCCCGCAGCAGGATGGCTTCTTGGGCGCCGCGGTCGATGGCGGCCTGGCGCAGCAGCACATTGCCCAGCAGGCTGATGCTCTTGATGTCGCAACGGGCCCAGCGGATGTCTTCCACGACCACGGCGCTCACCCCCCGTCGGGCGATCTCGGGATCGGGAGGGGGCAGGGGATGGCTCATGACGAAGACCGTGGGGCGGGCCTCTGGGGGGAAGGCGTGATCGCGGGCGGCGACGCCGCGGGTGATCTGCAGGTAGACGGAGCGGTCGCCGCCGCCGTTGCGTCGCACCAGTTCTTCGAGGATCTCCCGCCAGCCATCGCGGTCGTGGGGGTTGGCGATGCGGGTCTCGGCGAGGCTGTATTCCAGGCGCGCCAGGTGGGCATGGAGGCGGAACAGGCGGCCGTGGTAGACGGGGATGACTTCGTAGACACCGTCGCCCAACAGGAAGCCGCGGTCCAGCACCGGGACGTGGGCCTCGTCGAGGGGGAGGAAGCGGCCATCGAGGTAGGCGACGGGGGTCATCATTCGAACCAGAGCAGGACTTCGTCGCTGATCACCTGCCACAGGCTGCCTTCCGGGATGTCTTCCAGGGCGACGAGGTCGCGCTTGGCCCAGGGCTGGTCTTTTTTGTCACCGAGGTAGACGTTGGTGACGCCGATCACTTGGCCCTTTTCCACCGGGGCGATGATCTGGGGGGGCAGGCGCATCTCGGCCTTGAGGTCGTCGTAGTGGCCGCGGGGGACGGTCACCCACAGGTCTTCGGCCAGACCGAGGGCGAGCCTTTCTTTGGCGCCCTTCCAGATGCGGACCTCGGTGAGGGGTTCTCCGGCGTCGTAGAGTTTGTGGGTCTCGAAGAAGCGGAAGCCGTAGGTGAGGAGTTTCTGTGATTCGCTGGCGCGTTTGTTCTCGCTCTTGGTACCGAGGATGACAGAGATGAGGCGCATCTCGCCCCGTTGGGCCGAGGCCACCAGGCAGTAACCGGCGGATTCGGTGTGGCCGGTCTTGATGCCGTCCACCGAGGGGTCCTGCCACAGGAGTTTGTTGCGGTTGAATTGGCGGATGCCGTTGTAGGTGAATTCTTTTTCCGAGTAGAGCGAGTAGTGTTCGGGAAAGTCGCGGATCATCGCTCGGGCAAGGATGGCCAGGTCGCGCGCGGTGGTGTAGTGGTCTTTGTGGGGCAGGCCGGTGGCGTTGACGTAATGGGTGCCGGTCATGCCGAGGGCTTTCGCGTAGCTGTTCATCAGCGAGACGAAGGCCTCTTCGCTGCCGGCGACGTGTTCGGCCAGGGCGACACTGGCGTCGTTGCCCGATTGGACGATGACACCCATGAGGAGGTCGCGCACGCTCACTTGGGTGCCGACTTCGATGAACATGCGGGAACCGGGCATGCGCCAGGCCTTTTCGCTGATGCGGACCTTGTCGTCCATGGAGATGTTGCCCAGGCGCAGTTCTTGTTCCACTACGTAGGCGGTCATCATTTTGGTGAGGCTGGCCGGTTCCATGCGTTGGTCGGCGTTCTTTTCCGCCAGTACCCGGCCGCTGTGGTAGTCCTCCAGCAGGTAGGCGCGTGCCTCCACCTTGGGGGGCGGCGGGACCAGGGGGACGGTGCCGGCCAGGGCGGCGGCGCTGGCGCCAAGTAGAAGGATGAGGCTGGTGAGGATGCGTTTCATCGGGGTCGTTGCTCGTCAGTCGTGGACCATCAGGGGGGTGGATATCCCCAGGGTTTCCAGGTGCTCGCTCAGCCGGCGGGCCTCGGCGAGGGTGGCCAGGGGGCCGATGCGCACCCGGTAGAGCCCGCGGCGAGGGTGTTCGATCCGTACCGGGGTGTCGAGTTCCCGGCTCAGGCGTTGCTGGAGGCGCCGGGCGTTGTCATGTTCGCTGAAGGCGCCTGCCTGCAGGTAGATGGGGCGACCGCTGGGCTGGTCCGCCGTGCCGTGGCCGGGCGGGTCGATGGCGACCACTTCCACCGGGGCGGTGCCTTGTTCGGCGAAACCGAGGAGATGGGCGGCAGCGTAGGAGAGGTCGATGATGCGGTCTTCATGGAAGGGGCCGCGGTCGTTGACCCGGACGATCACCGAGCGGCCGTTTTCCAGGTTGGTGACGCGCACGTAGCTGGGGAGGGGGAGTGTTTTGTGGGCCGCGGTCATGGCGTAGAGGTCGTAGCGTTCGCCGTTGGAGGTGAGGCGGCGGTGGAATTTGGTGCCGTACCAGGAGGCGATGCCACGTTCGCGGTAGCCGCGGCTGCTGGCCAGGGTACGGTAGCTCTTCCCGGCGACGGTGTAGACCGGCGGGTTGCCCTTGATGGACAGGGGCTCGGGGCGCGGCTGGACGTGTTTGACGCGACTGGGGTCGAATTCGCCGCGGGGGGCGCCGTCGCGTTGGGGGGCGTGACTGCAGCCGGCCAGCACCGCCAGGATGAGGACGGTGAGCAGGGGCACGGCGGGTGGGGCCTGTCGTTTCATGGGGTTGCATTGTATGCAAAGGACGTGCGCGATGCCATGGCCTGCTCCGGTGTCATTGCCGTGCCAGG
>JALSHN010000194.1 GCA_026982215.1 Gammaproteobacteria bacterium | reverse complement strand
CCTCCTCCCCGGCCCCCCCCCACAACGAACCCGGCCCCAAGGCCGCCCCCCACGCGGGAGCACACCCCAGCCACAGCCACAACAGCCCTCGAAGAACAGTTTTCATATGCTGCATCATCGCATGGATGGCGGCCGCGACCCGCCACTCCTTTAATCGGCCGCGTGGAAAATGATGACATTGTATCCCCGCGGCCTTGTCCACCCGTTAAAGACCGCAGCCCCCCTGTCGATAGAGCCGCAAACAGAGGGCGCACCAATGAGCGAAATCCGCATCCCCCATCCCCCCCGGGGCCGACCACTGGCCGAACTGGAACAACAGCTGCAACACCCCGAGACGGTGGTGCAGCTTCGTGACGGCCGAACCCTCACCGGTACCCTGGAACGCTTTCGCCCCGAAGACCCCGACATCACCTTGCACAGCGACCAAGGACCGCAGGAGATTCCCCTCGCCAAGGTACGCAGCCTGCACTTGGTGGAGAGCCTGCCCTTCGTCCTCGACACCACCCCCTTCGAAGACGACCCGGCCACCACCCTGGAAATCCCCTCGCCGCGGCAGGAATTCGTCCTCAAATTCAAGGACGGCGAAATCGTGGAAGGCGAGACCTTCGGCTACACCACTGACCACCGAGGCCTGCACCTGTTCATCTGCCAGCCCTTCGACAAATACCGCTACCAATTCGTCCCCTTCCGCGCCCTTCGCGACTACCGCATCGGCCCCCTGCTCGGCGAGATCCTCATCAAAAAACAGGCCATCAGCCCGGAACAGATGGAAGCGGTGCTGGAAGAACAGGAACAACTGCGCAACCAACGCATCGGTGACTACCTCACCGCCAACGCCATCGTCTCCCTGGAAGATCTGAATCGGGCCCTGGAACGCCAACAGCGCACCCCCAACCTGCGCCTCGGCGAAGCGCTGGTGCAGGAAGGGTTGATCAGTGAAGAACAACTCCAAGAAGCGCTGAGACAACAAAAACAAGACCGCAGCAAGCCCCTGGGCGAGATCCTGGTGGAGCGTGGTCTGGTGGACGGCCAGCTCATTCGCCGTACCCTGGCGAAAAAACTCGGCATCCCCTACGTCCAGCTCCGCAAACTGAACATCGACCCGGCGGTAACCCAGCTGGTGCCCGAGGCCCTGGCACGGCGCCACCACCTCATGCCGGTGACCGAACATCAGGGCAAGCTGGTGGTGGTGGTGGACGACCCCATGAACCGCACCCCGCTGGAAGAGCTCCGCTTCCACACCAAGCGCTTCGTGGAACCGGTGATGGCCGACAGCGAAGACATCCAATGGGCCATCAACCACTACTACGGCGGGCAACTGGACGAACTGGCCGAGGAGGCCCTGGAGGAGGAGCCCTCCGAACTCAGCCGTCCCATCGAAGAATCCGACAACGCCCTGGTACGGCTGGTGAACAAGATCATCATCGACGCCTACCAGGCCGGCGCCTCCGACATCCACATCGAACCCAGCCCCGGCCGTGGCAAGGTGCGGGTGCGCATCCGCGTGGACGGCATCCTGCGCGACTACACCGAATTACCCCACAGCTACCGCCACGCGCTGGTCTCGCGCATCAAGATCATGTGCGACCTGGACATCTCCGAGCGCCGCAAACCCCAGGACGGCAAGATCGATTTCAAACGCTACGCCCCGCTGGACATCGAGTTGCGTGTCGCCACCCTCCCCACCGCCGGCGGCACCGAAGACGTGGTGATGCGCATCCTCGCCCACGGCGAACCCATCCCCATGGACCGGCTCGGCCTGGCCCCGGACACCCTCAAGCGGGTGCAGGCACAGATCGAAAAGCCCTACGGACTGTTCCTGGTCTGCGGCCCCACCGGCTCGGGCAAGACCACCACCCTCCACTCCCTGCTGGCCCACATCAACACCCCCGAGCGCAAGATCTGGACCGCCGAAGACCCGGTGGAGATCACCCAGGCCGGCCTGCGCCAAGTGCAAGTGAACCCCAAAATCGGCCTCAACTTCGCCCAGGCCATGCGCGCCTTCCTGCGCGCCGACCCCGACGTGATCATGGTGGGCGAGATGCGTGACGAAGAGACCACCGCCATCGGCATCGAGGCCTCGCTCACCGGCCACCTGGTGTTCTCCACCCTGCACACCAACTCCGCCCCCGAGAGCGTGGTCCGCCTGCTGGACATGGGCATGGACCCCTTCAACTTCGCCGACGCCCTGCTGGGCATCCTCGCCCAGCGTCTGGCGCGCACCCTGTGCGACAAATGCAAGCAGCCCTACCCGGCGACGGACGAAGAGCTCGACGAACTGGCGCGGGAATATTTCGCCGAACACGGCCGTCAAGAAGACGCCGCTCGGCGGCAACTACTGATCAAAAAATGGCGCCAACGCTACGGCAACGATCGAGGGGAACTCACCCTGCATCGCGCCCAAGGCTGCGAGGAATGCGGCAACAGCGGCTACCGCGGCCGGATCGGCCTCCATGAATTCATGGCCGGCAGCGACGAAATCAAACGTCTCATCCAAGAAAAAGCCCCGGTGACGGCCCTGTTCCAGGCCGCCGCCCGTGACGGCATGCGCACCCTGAAACAAGACGGGATCGACAAGGTCCTGCAAGGACACACCGACATCCACCAAGTCCGTGCCGTGTGCGTCAAGTGAGCGGGACCGGGATCGACCCCGCTGGCGTCACATCACCGAAGCGAGTGACCAGAGAAAAAACACCGAGGCCGCCGCCAGGGCAAGGCCGGCCAGACCCAACAGCACCTGAAGCTGACGATCGGGGGCGTGTTCCATCGGATGACACCTCATTGAACAAGGGGATTCTCACCCTAACGCATCCAACAGAATATTAGAAATAACTAATTTTTATGGGCGCACAAAAAATAATCACAAATAACGAAAGGGAATAACCCTGCGATCAAAAACGATTCACCACCCGCGCCACCCCGGGACAACGGGCACGCACCAAACGCTCCACCACATTGCGCAGATCCAGCACCGAATGGGGACAACCGGCACAGGCC
>JALSHN010000193.1 GCA_026982215.1 Gammaproteobacteria bacterium | reverse complement strand
CATGTGGCGGCAAGGCGTCATATTCCTGTTGCAAGCGGCGGCGTTCCTCCTCTTGCCTTTGGCGCTCAGCTTCGGCCTGCCGTCGGACCTGCTCTTGTTGGATTCTCTGGCGCCTTTTTTTCTGGCTCTGGACCCACTTGCTAGCCACGGCATAGTCCGCCAAGACCAATCCGCTTTGCTTAGCCTTCACGAATTCATTGATTTTGGCTTTGGAATCGAGACACATGTGCCGCAATTGCATTCCGTTTGGCAGCTTGTCCGCAGATTCCGGATCGCCCATGGCGAGCAGGTTGTGGAGCTGGGGACTGTCACGCCAACCGCCATGTTTTTCTGCTGCCTCCTCCATATGGTTTTCGAAGGCTTCCATCAGCTCCCGTTGTTTTCCCTCAGTCAGCGACACTTCTTCTCGGGCAGGATCGTTGGGCACGAGCCGGCTTTCGTTACCGTCGATCTCGAAGCGCACCTGGCCGAAGCCGAAGGGCTTGCCCATGCCCAGGCTGTGGCGCAGGCCCTCGTCGCCGCCCCAGGTGAGCGCCCACAGCAGCGCACCCAGTTCTTGGGGTTTCAGGTTGTGGAAGGTGATGCGGCCGTCGAAGACCGTGCCTTCCGGGAGAGGGTGGAGGCGGATCTGAACTTTCTTGTTGGACTGTTGCTCCTTGGTAAGCGCCTGTACCCCGATCTTGCCCTCGGGACGTGCGGGGTAGCGTTTGAAGCCGCGGATTTGTGGTGCAAGGTTGTTCGAAGACCGGACGTAGGTTGCATATTGCGCCCTCTCTCCCCCTTCCAGCTTGCGCGTACTTTTGTCCGTCTGCTGACGTAGATAGTTGGGGAAATAAGTCGGTTTGGGTGAATTGAGGATGGTATCCGGTGCCTGTACCGGCTTCGGGTCACCAATGGCCTTAGCAGTCTCAAAACTCACGCGGCCACGCAGGGCATCTTTTTGCTCATCACCGTTGATGGCACCGAACAACAAATCAGCCAAATCATAGCGGCCTACCCCTGGCGGGATCTTCAAATGATCCGCACTGACATGATCGATGCAGTCGTGAATACCGAAATCACCAGCCAGCTTGGGCATATAGGCCAAGCCGATACGAATTTTACCACCGTCGTTCAGATAGAAAACTGGCACGTCCTCTCCACAACGGAACACCTGCTTCCAATGGCTGGGCCAGGGCATACCGGATTTAGCCGGTTCATCATCACCATGGATATGCAGGAAATCACGCCACACATCGTCTGACACCTGCAAGGGGGATTGCGATTCGTCCTTGTCGTAGAAGATGAAATCGCGTTTCTTTCCCTTGCCGTTGGACTGTCGGCTGTCGGAGATCTGCCCCGTGAACACAGGGAAACCCTCCTGGCGGCCTTCTCCAATCGACTCGGCCTCCCCCGCTTCTCCAATATCAAATCGAATACGGTCAGGACGCCATCCCTGTTGCCGGCACAGTTCACACCATCGTTGATATTTTTGGGCTACGTTTTGCCCCCGTTTGAAAATTGCATCTTTTAAACCAAAGGCTGTTTCCAATGCCGCATGCGGTAATCTGACCATACGTGCAGGCACGATTTCGCGCCCGCCATCGTCCCGGAGCCTGAGAAAACCAGCCTTGACCCGGTTTCGGACGCGATCGGTGTAAGCCTTTTTGACGTACGGCCCGCTGATGTCCCGCAGGCCGGGGCACGCATCGTCCACCATCCGCATGCGTCCGAAGCCGATGATCTCGACGACGGCGCGGATGAGCCCCTTGAGGCTGGAGCCAGGGATGGCGTAGCGGCCGTCGGGGAGCTGGAAGGGGCGGACTTGGGTGTGGGGGGCATCATGGCGTTCCCGCTTGTCTTGTTTACCACCCACTAAAAGCGGGCTCTCGGCGATCAGCCGGTAGTGGATCTCGCCGGAGTAGCCATCCTGGAAGGGCCAGTCGTGGGAGACCTGGCGGCCCCATTCGGGGATGTGCACCCAGGAGGCCAAGGGCACGAAGTTGTAGGGGGCAGAAATGGCCTTCATGGCGCTCTTGGAGAGCCCGGGTGGGCAGGGGGAAAGTGGCCTGGGTGAGCTTGCGGGCATGATTCGGTCCTCCCTGTTCAGTCGATGCCGGCGAGCACGGCACAGGTCTGAACGGCGCCCTGTTCGGCGTCGATCGTCCAGTAGCGGCGGTAACGCAGCTTGTGGGCGGCGCCATGGAGCAGGTGGTGGGTTTCGTCGCAAAGACAGCCGTCACCATCCGGCAGGTGGCGGTAGCGGGTGAGGCGCCATTGGCCGTCGAGGTGGTCCAGGCGCAGGCTTTCTGTCTCGGTGACGACGGCCTCGGCGGCGAGCAGGGCACCCCAGTGGGGCGCGTAGTCGGGGAGGCCGTCCGTGAAGTGCATCTGATGCGATTGCCATTGAATCCAACCGGCACGGGGGGCGCTCTCGACGAGGGCTGCCCAGGCGGCCTCGGCGGTGCCGAAGTCCTCATGGGTCACCTCGAGGCCGGCGGTGGCCACTGTATTCAGTCGCCAGCTTTTGGCCGTGGCATCGTTGCGGAGACGCTCGAAAGCATCGGCGAGTTCGGCGGGAGTCATGCGGCGGCCTCCTGGTCGTCGTTTTCGTTCAGCCAGTCGCGGAGCGGGCCTTCGAGTTGGCCATCGAAGAAGCCATTGCCGGTGGTGGTGCGGGAGCCCAGCGCCAACCGGCCCTGGCAAAGATCGTCCAGGGCCAGGCGCAGGGCCAGGCGGACGTCCGCCTGTTCCTCTTTGCTGATACCGAGCCGTTCGCAGTTTTTGTCGAGGCGGCGCTGGTCCAGCGTGATGGGAACCTCGATCTCGCCGCCGAACAGGCTTTCTTCTTCGTAGAGCACCCGATCACGCACGCCGCCGGTGAAGCGGTCGATGGCGTTGTGCATCAGGCGGGCGACTTGGACGGTATCGGCGGCGATCCAGGCATCGTCGATCACGAGCGCGCCGACGCAGCCCTGCTCGATGCGCCGGTCGGCTTCTTCCTCGGTGTCCTTGACCTCA
>JALSHN010000192.1 GCA_026982215.1 Gammaproteobacteria bacterium | reverse complement strand
GGTCGCCGTCGCGGTAGCTCACAGCGTAGTCCAGCCCGGCCACGCTGCCGCTGGCGCCCACGGTCCAGGCCTCGGAGGAGCCGCCGCCGGCCTGGTTGACCTCGGCGTAGAGGCCCAGGTCGCCCATTTCGTAGTTCACCCGGGCGCCGGGGTAGTAGACCGGCTGGGCGCCCCACAGGCCGGCGATGGTGGCGTGGGGGTTGGCGTAGGAGTTGGCCACTTCGTAGCCGATGTTGGTGGCCAGCATGCCGGCCTCGAAGCTCAGGCCGTCCATGGGGGCGACGGTGACCCAGCCGTATTGGAAGCCGTAGCCATAGGCGCTGTTGTTCACACCGCCGTCCCACACAGTGATGGCGGCCATGGTGCCGAAGCCGGCGGTGAAGCCGACCCCTTCGCTGGCCTCGGCGGACAGTTCCAGCATGAAGTCGGAGACCTGGAAGTTGTCGTTGTTGGCGGAGCCGGTGTTGCTGGTGTTGTAGTAGCCGGTGGTCATGCCGCCGGAGAGGGTGAGGTCGGCGCCGCTGTCGATGCCGCCGGCGAAGGCCGGGGTGCTGAGGGCCGCGATGGCGGTGGCGAGCACGGTTTTCTTCATGATGATGTCCTCCTCCGAAGATCCTTAGGTGTTTGTTACTTCCTTATGGTTGCCTTATGCCAAGCACAGGCGGGCAGGCCAAGATTACTCCGCTTTGCGCTGTTTGCAAATAGATCAGCGGGGAAAAAGCGTTTTTCTGCGGCATTTCACGCGCGGCGCCTGTGGCTTGCTGTATGAAACATGAATCGCAATGGTTGCACTGTTTTTGTGCATGCCGCCGTCACGTCGTTCCGCTTTGGTGCATCAGGGGGGTGTTTTCGTCTGCCGGTATTTTGTAACCAGTTGCTGAAACAGGCTTTTTGTGAATGGCACGTAAGGTGCTAAGGCAGGGCGGGAGTCGCTCGTGTCGCTGGGGAGTGAATCATCCTTGTGCGCGGGCGCTGCATTTTTGAGTAAAACGCCTGGGAGATCAGCAATGAAGTTCGTGACAGCGATCATCAAGCCTTTCAAATTGGACGACGTGCGCGAGGCGCTCTCCGAGATCGGAGTGCAGGGGGTCACGGTGACCGAGGTGAAGGGATTCGGCCGCCAGAAGGGACACACCGAGCTCTATCGCGGCGCCGAGTATGTGGTTGATTTCCTGCCCAAGGTCAAGGTGGAGGTGGCCGTGGGGGACGACATCCTGGATCAGGTGGTCGAGGCCATCGCCAAGGCGGCCAAGACGGGCAAGATCGGAGACGGCAAGATCTTCGTCTTCGAGTTGCAGCAGGCAGTGCGTATCCGGACCGGTGAGACCGGCACCGACGCGCTGTGAACGGTGTTTGACGAGTCGATCACGAAGGGGGAGTGAAGCGTGGAGAAGGTAATCGAGCTGAGTTATGCCCTGGATACGTTCTATTTCTTGATGTCCGGGGCACTGGTGATGTGGATGGCGGCCGGTTTCGCCATGCTGGAGGCGGGGCTGGTACGGGCCAAGAATACCGTGGAGATCCTCACCAAGAACATCGGCCTGTTCGCCATCGCCTGTTTCATGTACATGTTCGTGGGTTACAACATCATGTATCCCGGCGAGGCGGTGTCGTCTTTCTGGCCCGGCATCGGGTTCTTCCTCGGCGAGGACAATTCGGTGGAGGCGGTGCTCGCCGGGGGTGAGGATGCGCCCTATTACTCCGCGATGGCGGATTTCTTCTTCCAGGTGGTGTTCGTGGCCACGGCGATGTCCATTGTCTCCGGGGCGGTGGCCGAGCGGATGAAGCTGTGGGCCTTTTTTGCCTTTGCGGTAGTGATGACCGGGTTCATCTATCCCCTGCAGGGCTTCTGGAAGTGGGGCGGCGGTTTCTTGGACGAGGCCGGTTTCCTGGATTTCGCCGGTTCCGGTGTGGTGCACATGTGCGGGGCCGCGGCGGCTTTGGCCGGGGTGTTGTTGCTGGGCCCGCGCAAGGGCAAGTACGGTAAGGATGGCTCCATTCATCCCATCCCCGGCGCCAATCTGCCCCTGGCCACGCTGGGAACCTTCATCCTCTGGCTGGGCTGGTTCGGTTTCAACGGCGGGTCTGAGCTGAAGGTCTCCGATGTCGGCGAGGCCAATGCGGTGGCGGCGGTGTTCGTGAACACCAATATGGCGGCCGCCGGTGGGGTGATCGCGGCGATGATCCTCGCCCGGCTGTTGTTCGGCAAGACCGATCTGACCATGGTGTTGAACGGGGCCTTGGCTGGCCTGGTGGCGATCACCGCTGAGCCGCTGACGCCTTCGCCGCTGGCGGCTACCCTCATTGGTGCC
>JALSHN010000191.1 GCA_026982215.1 Gammaproteobacteria bacterium | reverse complement strand
GCGATGGTGTTGTGCACCACCTTCGAGCCCTCGGCGACGGCGTTCTGGGCCGCCTCGGCGGTTTCGGCGGTGTGTTGGGCATGTTGGGCCACCTCGTTGGCCGAGGCAGAGAGCTCTTCCACCGCGGTGGCCACTTGATCGATCTCGTTGCGCTGGATCTCGATGCCCTGGGCGGTCTGGTCCACCACCGCGGCATTGTGCTCGCTGATCTCTTCCAGCTTGGCCACCGCCCCCTCCAGGCGCCAGACCATGGTGCGGGCGCGGGCAGCCATGAACTGGCGGGCCAGGATCAGATCCCCCAGTTCGTCACTGCGGCCGGTGTAGACCCAGCGGGCCACCGGGTTGTGGTAGATGGCGCGGGCGCGGGCGGCCTCTTCCCGACAGGCGCGGGTGGTGAGATGGGCGATGAACCAGCCCACCAGCAAGGCCGCCGCCAGGCCGGCGCCCACGTGCAGCCACGGGGTGCCCAACAGGCCCACCACCAGGCAACCCATGAGGGCCAGGGTCGCCTGGCCGAGGAAGATCTTGCCGCGCAAGCCGAAGGGCGGGTTGATCCGCCAGCGATCGCGCCACGAGAGCCGCTTGCCGTTCAGCGCCCGATAGAGGGCCTCTGCCCGCTCCACCCAGACGCGCTCGGGCTGGACACGCACCGATTGATAACCGGTAATCTGCCCGTGTTCATAGATGGGGGTGACGAAGGCGTCCACCCAGTAATGGTCGCCGTTCTTGCAACGGTTCTTCACCACCCCCATCCACGCCCGTCCATCCTTGATGGTATCCCACAGATCCTTGAACGCTGCCGGCGGCATGTCGGGGTGGCGGACGATGTTGTGGGCCTTGCCCATCAGTTCCTCGAGGGTGAAACCGGAGACTTTGCAAAAATCGCCGTTGGCCGAGGTGATGCGCCCTTTGGTATCGGTGGTGGAGACGATGTGGATGTCGGCGGGATAACGGTTTTCCCGACCGGTGACGGGAAAGTTCTTTTTCATCGCTCACTCTCTCATGGATCTGGGCTGGGTTATCGACGCCTGGAAGACAAAGTTTAGATAGGGGTAAGACGCAACTCTGCTAGACTTTTTGCAAAGACAAGGGAGGCTGGATGCGCCGTTTCTTGAGGGTTTTGCTGGTTTTTTTGCTCATCATTGCTGCGTTGGCGTGGTGGTGGCGGCCACCGCCGCCGTTGGTGGTGAGGGTGGTGAGTGTAGGCATGGGTGAGGTGGCCGAGACGGTGGTCAACAGTCGTGCGGGTACGGTGAAGGCCTGCCGGCGTGCCGCCCTCTCTCCCCCCAGCGGGGGCGTGGTGGCCCGCTTGTTGGTGGCGGAAGGTGATCGGGTGGAGGCCGGGGCGTTGATCCTGGCTTTGTGGAACGATGATCGCAAGGCACGGGTGGCCCTGGCCCGGGAACAGGTGAGTGCGGCCCGGGCCAATGCCCGGGAGGCCTGCGTGTTGGCCGACTCCGCCGAGCGGGAGCGGGCCCGGGTGCAGCGTCTCCATCAACAGGGCTTGGCCCCCGACGAGCCGTGGGATCAGGCCCGTTCCCAGGCGGAGGCCCAGCGGGCCCGCTGCCTGGCCTTGAAGGCCCAGGTGCAAGTGGCCGAGCACCAGTTGGCGGTGGCCGAGGCGGACCTGGAACGGACCCGCCTGCGGGCACCCTTCGCCGGAGAGGTCGCCCAGGTGAACGTGGGAGTGGGGGAGTATCTCGCCCCGGGCGCTCGAGCGCCCGCCTCGCCGGCGGTGGATCTCATCGACCGCAGTTGCCTCTATGTCTCGGCGCCCATCGATGAGGTGGATGCCACCCGCCTGGCACCAGGATTGGGAGTGCGTGTCACCTTGGATGCCCTTGGGGATCGGGTCTTCCGTGGACGCATCGTCCGCGTCGCTCCCTTCGTGCGTACGGTGGAAAAACAGGCGCGTACCGTGGAGGTGCGGGTGGAATGGGCCGGGGAGGTGGATCATGTCCCCTTGCTGCCCGGTTACAGCGCCGATGTGGAGGTCATCCTCCAGCGTCGCGAATCGGTATTGCGCATTCCCACTGAGACCGTGGTGGAAGGACGCTGGGTGTGGCTGTTGGGCCAGGACGGTCGCTTGCGGCGACGCCCCGTCGAAACCGGTCTGTCCAATTGGCGCTGGACCGAGGTGCGCCGCGGGCTGCAGGCCGGAGAACGGGTGGTGTTGCCGCAGCAACGAGAGGCGCTGCGCGAAGGGCGCAAGGCTGTGGTCGCGGAAAATGCATCAGAGGAGGGCGTGTGATTCGTCTGCAGGGTGTGAGTCGTGATTACCGCATGGGGGAAGAGGTGGTCCATGCCTTGCGGGAGGTGGATCTAACCATCGAGGCGGGGGATTATCTCTCCATCATGGGGCCGTCGGGCTCGGGAAAGTCCACCTTGTTGCACATCCTCGGTCTGCTGGACCGGCCCAGCGGCGGGCGTTATTTCTTCGAGGACCGCGAGGTGAGTCATCTGGATGACGAGGCTCAGGCCCGGCTGCGCCTGGAACGCATCGGCTTCGTGTTCCAGTTCTTCCATCTGGTCCCCCGGCTCAGCGCCGCCCAGAACGTGGAGTTGCCCCTCATCCTCGCCGGGGTGGCGCCCTCGGAACGCCGGGAGCGGGTGATGACCGCCCTGGAATCCTTGGGATTGGCCGATCGCGCCGGCCATCGCCCCGACCAGCTCTCCGGCGGCCAGCGCCAGCGGGTGGCCATCGCCCGGGCCACCATCATGCGGCCGGCCCTGTTGTTGGCCGACGAGCCCACCGGCAACCTGGATCAGCAATCGGGGCACGAGGTCATCGAGCTCCTGGAGCGGATGAACCAGGAAGAGGGAATCACCTTGGTGGTGGTCACTCACGATCCCGCCATCGGTGACCGGGCCCGGCGGCGTATCCGCTTGGTGGACGGGCGCATCGTGGATCAGGACGCCCTGGTGGAATTCTAGGATGCGCTGGCGCGACGTGGCCGGCTACGGCCTCGGCGCCCTCCAGGGTTACCGTCTGCGCACCGCGCTCATGACCCTGGC
>JALSHN010000190.1 GCA_026982215.1 Gammaproteobacteria bacterium | reverse complement strand
ACCCAAGAGACCATAGAGCAACGATGCGGCCACGAAGGCCCGATTACGCCAGTGCAAATTCCGGATCTCCCCGAGCTACCGGGCGCCTCCCTGCGCCACCCCGCCTCCTGAGGCCGAAATTCAGTCTAGCAACCCGCTCAGCCGGCTGCCGCTGAAGATGCCCTCAGGGCTTCTTCACGGGTGTGCTCATCAACGCCAGCAAAGTCGCCTGATCGGGCAGACCGGTCACCGCCAGGCCCCGTTTCTTCTGGAAGGCCTCCAGGGCCTTCTTGGTCCCCGGGCCGAACTTGCCATCCGCCTTGCCCGTGTAGAACCCCAGGTTCTTCAGCTTCTCCTGGGTACGGCGCAACACCTCCTGGTAGATGCGCAGGGTGACTTTCTCGCCCTTCACCTCCACCATGGGCGAGGCCTGCTCCAGCCGCAGGGGATAGATCCCCTGCAACACCCGTTGCAGCGCCAGCAACACCGAGGCCTTGGTCTCCTGACGGCAGACATTGGCCACCGCCATGGACACCAGGTTCATGTTCTGCCAGGGGGCCAAATCGAAGGTCTTGGGTAGATACTGGTTGGTGGCGGTGATGTAGCCGCCGAACCAGCCGAGATACATCACATAACGCGAATCCTTGGCCTCGAAGGACTTGAGATAGGACTCACAACTCATCCCACCCACGCCCTTGATACCGAACTGCCCCTTGTCGTCGGCCGCCTGGGCCACCCCCAAGCCCAACAGGGAAACCCCCAACACCACCCCACGCATGACGCTGTTCATCGCTGCTCCTTATCTGTTCGTCAACGGATGGCTCTCCTTAACTCGGATCGCCCCATCGCCCCACCCCGCGTTGCAAAGGGTGGACCGAGCGCCCCTATCCTAACCGACCAGGGGAGTAGTGACCGAGAACCCCTCTGTCAGGGGCGGTCTGGAACAGCGGATCGATGGCAGACGAGGCGGCCCCGCACCGGGGCCGCCCCGATTCAGGCCTGTTGCGGCTGAGGGCTGGCCGGCGCCGCCGGCTCCTTGTCCTCGAAACGCTCCAGAAGCTTGGCATTGATGGCCACGATCACCGTGCTGAGCGACATCAGCGCCGCCCCGGCGGCCGGGGAGAGCACAATGCCCCAGGGAATGGCCACCCCGGCGGCCAGGGGGATGGCCACGGCGTTGTAGCCGGTGGCCCACAGCAGGTTCTGGATCATCTTCTGGTAAGTGGCCCGGGACAGCGCCATCACCGAGGCCACGTCGCGGGGGTCGTTGCGCACCAGCACGATGTCGGCCGACTCCACCGCCACATCGGTCCCGGCACCGATGGCGATGCCCACGTCGGCGGCCACCAGGGCCGGGGCATCGTTGACCCCGTCACCCACCATCGCCACCCGCAGGCCGCGGGCCTGCACCTCGCGCACCTTCTCCGCCTTCTGATGGGGCAACACCTCGGCGAAGAAGTCGTCCATCCCCAGCTCCCTGGACACCGCCTGGGCGACGATGCGGGCATCCCCGGTGAGCATGATGCAGCGGATCCCCATGGCCTGCAGCCGGCGGATGGCGGTGCGCGACTCGGGGCGAACGATGTCGGCCAGGGCGATGGCCGCCGCCGGTCGCTCGTCGAGCATGAGATAGACCACCGTCTTGCCGGCCTCGGCCAAAGAGCGCACTCGCGCATCGTCCAACTCGATTCCCGCCCGACGCAGATAACCCGGGCTCACCACCCGCACCACGCGATCGCCGGCACGGGCCTCCACCCCTTCACCGGGCAGGGCACGGAAGTCCTCGATGGCCTCGGGGCTGATCCCTTCTTTCTCCATGGCCTCGACGATGCCACGGGCGATGGGATGCTCAGACTGGCGCTCCAGGGCCCCGGCCAAGGCCAACACCCGCTCCCGGTCGAGATCCTGATCCAGCACCACCACGTCGCTGACCCCGAAACGCCCCTCGGTGAGGGTGCCGGTCTTGTCGAAGATCACTGCATCCAGCTCCCGGGCCCGCTCGAAGGCGGCGCGGTCGCGGATGAGCAGGCCGTTGCGCGCCCCCAGGGCGGTGCTCACCGCCACCACCAAGGGCACCGCCAAGCCCAAGGCATGGGGACAGGTGATCACCATCACCGTCACCATCCGTTCCAAGGCGAACTCGAAGGACTCACCCAGCAGCAGCCACACCACCAGGGTGAGTGAGCCGGCGCCGATGGCGATGTAAGTGAGCCACTGGGCGGCGCGGTTGGCCAGGTCCTGGGTACGGGAGCGGCTGGCCTGGGCCTCGCGCACCAGCCGGATCACCTGGGAGAGATAGGTGGCCTCGCCGGTCTTGCTCACCTCGATCACCAGCGAGCCCTCGCCGTTGATGGCCCCGCCGATCACCTCATCGCCCTCTCCCTTGGACACCGGCCGTGACTCCCCGGTGAGCATGGACTCGTTGAGGCTGCTGCGCCCGCGGACGATCACCCCATCGGTGGGGATCTTCTCCCCGGGTTTCACCAGCACCCGATCGCCAGGACGGAGCTGGGAAACCGGCACCTCTTCCACGCGATCGCCGTCCACCAAGCGATGGGCGCTGGTGGGCATGAGCTTCACCAAGGCCTCCAGGGCCCGGGAGGCCCCCATCACCGAGCGCATCTCGATCCAGTGGCCCAAGAGCATGATGTCGATCAGGGTGGCCAGCTCCCAGAAGAACACCTTGCCCGACAGACCGAGGACCACCGCACTGGAATAGAGATAGGCCACCGAGACCGCCAGGGCGATCAGGGTCATCATCCCCGGCTTGGCCGCCCGCAGCTCGCTTACCAGACCCTTGAGGAACGGCCAACCGCCGTAGAAATAGACCGCGCTGGCCAGAGCGAACAGCAGCCATTGATCGCCGGGGAAGCTCAAGACCTCGTCCAGGCCCAAGAAACTGCGAATGGACGGCGAGAGCAACAGCACCGGCACGGTGAGCACCAGAGAGACCCAAAAACGACGACGGTAATCGGCGATCATCGCTGCATGATCATGCCCTCCGTGCCCGGCATGGCCTTCGTGCCCGGCATGGCCTTCGTGC
>JALSHN010000189.1 GCA_026982215.1 Gammaproteobacteria bacterium | reverse complement strand
GCGCACTCACTCCGCCGAGACGGCGTGCCGTCTCATCCAGCGGCATGCCCAAGGCCAGCAACACCGCCGCGGCGGCGGCGAGATTATGGGCCTGGAAGCGCCCCAGCAGCGCGGTGGTCACCTGCGCCCGCTGCCGGTCCACGGCCAATTCCAGGCTCAGGCCGCTCTCGTCCAAACGCAGGATACGTCCCCGCACTCGGGCCGGGCCGTCGCTGAAACGGTAATCCCACACCGGCGCCGCCACCGTCCCGCTGAGCCGTTCACCGAAGGCATCATCGCGATTGATCACCGCCACCCGCGGTGCCAAGTCGTGGAACAAACGCGCCTTGGCCGCTCCATAAGCGGCCATGTCGCGGTGATAATCCAAGTGGTCGCGGCTGAGATTGGTGAACACCGCGCAAGCGAAACGCACCCCCGCCACCCGATCCTGATCCAGCGCATGGGAAGAGACCTCCATCACCGCGAAACGCGCACCGGCGTCACGCGCCTCGGCGAGACGCCGATGGACGGTGAACACGTCGGGGGTGGTGTTGCGGGCGGGCTCCAGCCGCCCCCAAAGCCCTTCGCCCAGGGTCCCGAGATGCCCCACCGGCCCATCGGCGCCCAAGGCCTGGGCGAGGAATCCCGCCACCGAGGTCTTGCCGTTGGTACCCGTCACCCCCACCACCTGAAGCGCCTCGGAGGGATCCTGATAGAGGCGGGTCGCCAGTTCCCCCAAACGCCAGCGTAGACCGCGAACCTGCACCACCGGCACCGGTGCGGCGACCGTCTCCACCGCCTCATCGACGAGCACCGCCACCGCACCGGCGGCCAGGGCCTCGTCGAGATGACGCAGACCGTGATCACGCCGGCCGGCCACGGCGACAAAGGCATCTCCCGGACGCAAGCGACGGCTGTCCAAGGCGAGACCGCTCACCTCCCGGTCCATCTCCGGGGGTACACCACCCTGCAACAGCTCACTCAAGCGCATCGTCTCGTCCCGTGTCATGGCGCCTCCACCCCGGCCAGACGCACCGGGCGATCCCCGGGCAGCCCATCGGGTGGCACATCCAACAAACGCAAGGCTCCGGCCATCACCCGGGAAAATACCGGCGCGGCCACCTGGCCGCCGTAATAACGCCCCTGCGGCTCGTCGATGACCACCACCGCCACCAGCCGGGGACGCGAGGCCGGCGCCATCCCGGCAAACCACGCCAGATAAGCATCTTCCCGATAGCCTCCGGCCATGCTCTTGCGCACCGTGCCGGTCTTTCCGGCCACACGGTAGGCAGGGACGGCCGCCTTCACCGCCGTCCCCTCCGGGCTCACCACCTGCTCCAACAAGGCACGCACCTGGGCGGCCACCGCGGCATCGATCACCCGGCGCCCCTCCACCGGACCCGCCTGATGGAGGAATCGCGGCCGGCGCAACACCCCGTCGGCGGCCAGCACCGCGTAGGCCTGAGCCAGTTGCAGTGGCGTCACCGCCAAACCGTAGCCGAAGGCCAGCGTCGCCTGGGTAAGCGGGCTCCATTCACTGAAAAAAGGCAACCGCCCATCCGGCTCGCCCGGAAAACCACTCTCGGTGGCCAGACCGAATCCCACATCGTTGTAGACTTCCCAGATCCGCTCCCGCGGCAGGGAAAGCGCGATCTTGGCGATACCGACATTGCTCGACTTCTGGATCACCCGCGCCACGTCGATGAGCCCGTAGTCACGGACGTCGTGCACCGTCTTGCGCCCCACCCGCAAGGTCCCCGGCGAGGTGTCCACCGGCGTATCCACGGTGTAATCCCCCCCGGCCAGGGCCGCCGCCACCACGAAGGGCTTCACCGTGGAACCCGGTTCGAACAGATCGGTGACCGCCCGGTTACGCAAGGCATCACTGCGCAAAGCCCGGCGGTCATTGGGATTCACCGAGGGCTGGTTGACCATTGCCAGCACCTCCCCGGTATTCACATCCAACACCACCAATGCACCGCCCTTGGCGCGATGGTGCCGCACCGCCGCCTTCAATTCCCGATAGGCGAGATATTGAATGCGCCGATCCAGAGACAAGCGCAGCTCCTCGCCGGGCCGTGGCGCCTGCAACAGAGCCACTTGGCGCACCACCCGTCCCAAGCGGTCCTTGATCACCCGTTTGCGTCCCGCCACCCCGCGCAGACGCTCGTCGTAGGCCAGCTCCAATCCTTCCTGACCACGATCGTCGATGTCGGTGAGCCCCACCACCTGGGCGGTCACCTCGCCGGCGGGATAGAAGCGCCGCGACTCCCGCCGCAGATCCACGCCCTCGATGGCCAAGGCCCGCACCTGCTCCGCCACTTGCGGGCTCACATGACGACGCAACCACACGAACTCACGCCCGCCCGACTCCAGACGCCGCTGTAACCGACTCGGTGAGATACCCAGCAACCGTGCCAAGGCGCGCCTCTGCTCGGGGCTCATCCGCAAGGCACTGGGATTGGCCCACACCGAATCCACCGGAGCGCTGATGGCCAACGGCTCCCCATGGCGATCGGTGATCATCCCCCGGTGGGCCGGAATCTCCACCACGCGCAGATAACGGGCATCCCCCTGGCGCTGGAGAAACTCGTCCTGCCACACCTGGAGATACGCCGCCCGCGCCACCAGACCGACAGCGAACAAGGCCAGCATCCCCGCCAGCAAACGGCGTCGCCAAGGGCGAACGACGGGGTCCTCGGCACCGTTCATGGCAGACGCACCATCACCACTTCAGCGGCCTCCGGCTCCTTCATGCCCAAACGCTCCCGCGCCAGCCGCTCGATACGACTGTGGGTCGCCCATGCCCCCTGCTCCAGCTGGAGCTGTCCCCATTCCACCTCCAAGGCATCCAGACGGGCCTCCAGTTCGGTGAGGCGGGCATAACGATCACCACCGGCATACTGGGCGTACACCACCGCCACGGCGCTCACCACCACTGCCAGGCCCAATCCCATCACCCACCGACGCAGACGACGGGTACGCAGATCCTCCGGGCGCAGTTCTCTCACTCGCGTCATGGCAACCGCTCCGCCCCCCGCAACA
>JALSHN010000188.1 GCA_026982215.1 Gammaproteobacteria bacterium | reverse complement strand
GGGCCGGGTCTTCCTTGTCGGTGCCGAATTCGTAGAAGTTGTTGTAACTCACCGCGTAGCGTCGGGGGGTGAGTTCCTCGCCACGGCCGTAGTCACTGCCCTGGTAAGACAAGGGGCCCCGAGGGGGCAAGACGGCGGCGCGGGCGGCATAGGGCCCCAGGGCCAGGGCGGCCCCGGCGCCGAGGATGATACGCCGGCGGTTCTCGAACAGTTCGCGGTCGGTGACCTCGTTTTCGGACACCCTCCACGAACGGGACAGGCGAATGAGCATGGGGCCTCCTGATCAAGGGTATTCCATCACGGACGCCGACGGCCCCTCGGCGTTACACCGGTTTCAGTGGGATGAAGTTGGCGATCGGGGGGGTATCTTCCAGGCCCTTCGCCCCCGTGAGATCGGCGCCCGAGAAATCGGCATCGGTGAGATCGGCGCCGCTGAGATCGGCCAGGCGCAATACCGCCCCGCACAGCTTGGCCCCCCGCAGACAGGCCAGGCGCAGGTCGGCCCCGGTGAGATCGGCCCCCGAGAGGTCGGCATCGGTGAGATCCATCTGCACCAGGTTGGCCTCGGCCAAGCGGGCACCGGCGAGGTCGGCGCCGCGCAGGCTGGAAGCGGGCACTTCCAGCAACAGCTCGAAGCCCTTTTTGTCATAGATCTGGATCATGCGACACATCCCCCATCGAACGAAGGCGAACAGCCTGTCCCAGGATCGGGGCAGGGGTCAAGAAAAACGGCGACCCGAAGGCCGCCGCCATGAAACGTTGAGGCCTGAGGCCTTCACTCCACCGGAATCACCCGCCGGCGCGCCTTGCTCACCTTGGGCAGGGTGATCTCCAGCACGCCATTGTCGAACTTGGACTTGGCCTGATCCACGTCCACCGGGACCGGCAAGGGGACGGTGCGCACGAATTCGCCGTAGCTGATCTCCCGGCGCAGGAAGTTTTCCTTTTCTTCTTTCTGCTCCTGCCGGCTGTGGGCACGGATGGTGAGGCTGTCCTCGGACAGCGTGACTTCCACGTCTTCCTTTTTCACGCCGGGGAGCTCGGCCCGCAGCACCAGGGTGTCATCCCGGTCGATGAGATCGACCTTGGGACTGCGCCCCTCGAAGGGTGTGCTCAGCCGGGACCAGGCCGGCCACTCCCGGCTCCAGGGCGAGAGCCAGCCCCGGGAGAAGGCATCGAACAGCCGTTCGATCTCCTCGAAAGGATGGAGATAGGCCGGATGACGGCTCTGTTCGCTGCGGGCCACCTCCTTGCTTTGGTTTTCTTGTTGACGTTCTTGATCCTTGACGACGTCGTTCATGGCGAACCCTCCTGTTGGTAACCACAACCATTGATAGCAAAGCTATGGGGGTTCGCCAGGCGGGATTCAAGCCCCACCGAAGCGGCGTGCCACGTAGTCCTCGATGATGGCCTGGAAGTCCTCGGCGATGGTCTCGCCCTTCAAGGTCACCGTCTTCTCGCCGTCCACGTACACCGGGGCCACCGGGCGTTCTCCAGTGCCGGGGAGGCTGATGCCGATGTCGGCATGCTTGCTCTCGCCGGGGCCGTTGACCACGCAGCCCATCACCGCCACGGTGAGGCCCTCCACCCCCGGGTAGCGCTTGCGCCAGGCGGGCATCTGGGCACGCAGATAGTTCTGGATGTCCCGGGCCAGCTCCTGGAAGAAGGTGGAGGTGGTGCGGCCGCAGCCCGGGCAGGCCACCACCTGGGGCATGAAATCCCGCAGCCCCATGGCCTGGAGCAGCTCCTGGGCCACCCGCACCTCTTCGGTGCGCGGGGCGCCGGGCTCGGGGGTGAGGGAGATGCGGATGGTGTCACCGATGCCCTCTTGCAGCAACACCGCCAGCGCGGCGCTGGAGGCGACGATGCCCTTCACCCCCATCCCGGCCTCGGTGAGCCCCAGATGCAGCGGATAGTCGCAGCGGGCGGCCAGATCGCGGTAGACGGCGATCAAGGGCTGGACCCCACTCACCTTGCAGGAAATGATGATGCGGTCGTGGGGCAGACCGAGCTTCTCCGCGGCCTCGGCGCTCTCCAGGGCGGAGCGGATCAAGGCCTCGCGCATCACCGCTTCCACCGGCCGTGGCTTGGGCAGAGCGGCGTTCTCGTCCATCAGCCGGGCGAGCAATGCCTGGTCCAGGCTGCCCCAGTTGACGCCGATGCGCACCGGCTTGCCATGGTCGATGGCCGCCTCGATGAGGGCAGCGAACTGCTCGTCCCGCTTGGATCCCCGGCCAACGTTGCCGGGATTGATGCGCAGCTTGGCCAGCGCGGCCACTGAGTGCGGGTATTTACTCACCAGTCGATGGCCGTTGAAGTGGAAATCCCCCACCAGGGGGACGGCCACGCCCTGGGCATCCAGGCGTTCTCGGATCGCGGGCAGCGCCGCCATCGCCGCCTCGGTGTTCACCGTCACCCGCACCAGCTCCGAGCCGGCCCGGGCCAGTTCGATCACCTGACGCACGGTGGCGGCCACGTCGGCGGTATCGGTGTTGGTCATGGATTGCACCACCACCGGGGCACCACCACCCACGGTCACCCCACCCACGTCCACCGCCACCGAGGACCGGCGGGAAATGTGTTCGATCATCTGTCACGCCCCAGAGGAAAACCGGAGGAAAATGATAGCCCAAAACGAAAACGCCCGGCGCGGGGCCGGGCGTGGTAAGAGGCATTCGGCACTCAGTGTTGCCAGCGCCAGGACCAATACCGCTGCTGATACAGGGCCCGCTGACGATCGTTCAACACCTGCCATACCTCGTTGCGGGCGGCGACGCTCTTCTCGATCATCTGCCGCTTGAGATCGAAGATCTTGCCGTAGATCCGCCCCACGGCCTTGGGATCGGGGGTGGGATCCTGATAGACGTCCCACAACTCGTCATACAGCTCGGCGAGTCGTTCTTGATGGTCGAACATCGCCTTGCGCCAGTCCTTGTAGATCTCCCGCACCCTCTTGCGCTGTTCGGGCGAGAGCCCCACCGACCACACCGCGGTGAAGGGGTTGTGCATCGCCATCCCCGGCCCCCC
>JALSHN010000187.1 GCA_026982215.1 Gammaproteobacteria bacterium | reverse complement strand
GCCCTGAAATTGGTAGTAGTCGTCGGAGTCGAGCAGGTCGTGCTCGCGGTTGTCCTGGTTGTGCATCACCGCATCCAGGCTGCCCAGACGGCGGCGGAAGTCGTCGAAGGCGGGGGTACCGTGTTCGTCGGCCCCGTAGGCATAGCCCCCCCATTGGAGATAGGCCTGGGCCAGGTCGGCCCGTCCCTCCCAGTTGCGGCCGTCGATGAGTCCTTGCAGCCCGGCGCCGTAGGCCCCGGGTTTGGCGCCGAAGATGCGCCGCGCGGCCTGTTCGGGAGGCTCCCCCCGGGCCTGGGCGGCGGCACGCTCCCGGCGCACGCGGGCGGCCAGGGGGTTGTCTTCTTCGCTTTCGTCGAGCTCGGCCACGGCGCGCACGGCACGATCGAACAGGCGGATGACGTTGGGGAAGGCATCGCGGAAGAACCCGGAGATCCGCAGGGTGACGTCGATACGCGGGCGATCGAGGAGTTCCAGGGGCAGGATCTCGAAGTCCACCACCCGGTTGCCGCCGGGGGCCCAGCGGGGGCGGACGCCGAGCAGGGCCAAGGCCTGGGCGATGTCGTCGCCGCCGGTGCGCATGGTGGCGGTGCCCCACACGGAAAGCCCGATCCGTTGCGGGAAATCGCCGTGATCCTGGAGATAGCGTTCCACCAGCCGCTGGGCCGATTCCCAGCCCAGCCGCCAGGCGGTGGGGGTGGGGATGGCCCGGGTGTCCACCCCGTAGAAGTTGCGCCCGGTGGGCAGCACATCGAGCCGCCCGCGGCTGGGGGCGCCGCTGGGGCCAGGGGGGACGAAGCGGCCATCGAGGCCGTCGAGCAGGGCCTGGATCTCACGGCGGGCACTCTCTTGCACCAGGGGATCGAGCTGGTCGCGCACGAAGACCAGCACTTCCCGGGCGGGGCCGTGGAGCCAGTGGGGAATCTCTGGCAGGCCGGCGATGAGCTGGCGGGCGAGCCGCTCCAGACGCTCGCGGGTGTCGCCGCAACTGCGCCAGGGGGCCTCGCTGAGCTCGGCCAGCCGTTGCGGCCTGGGTCCCTCCCAGCGACGGGGGTGGTCTTCGTCCTGTAACGGGTCCCAGCCCAACCGGAAGTGCTCGGCCAGGGCCTGGATCAGGCTGGGACGCTCGCCCTGGGGAATGCGCACCAGGGCGGCCAGGGTGTCGATACGCTGGTCACCGCGGGGGGGCTGGCCGAGGATGTGCAGGCCGTCGCGGATCTGGCTTTCTTTGATCTCACAGAGATAGGCATCCAGGGCGCCGAGGAAGCGGTCGTCGTCACCGGGGGGGATGCGTAGTTCACGGTCGAGGTGAAGTTCGCGGGCGCTTTCGAGGATTTCCCGGCGCAGGGTGTCGGCACGACCGGGGTCGAGCTGGGCGGCCTCGTAGTATTCGTCCACCCGCCGCTCCAGCTCGGCCAGGGGACCGTAGGTCTCGGCCCGGGTGAGCGGGGGCATGAGATGGTCGATGATCACCGCCTGGGCGCGGCGCTTGGCCTGGGCACCCTCGCCGGGATCGTTGACGATGAAGGGGTAGAGGTGCGGCATGGGGCCAAGAATGGCGTCCGGCCAGCAGTGGGGGCCGAGGGCGATGCCCTTGCCGGGCAGCCATTCGAGATTGCCGTGCTTGCCGACATGAATCACCGCCTGGGCCTGCCAGCGGTGGCGCAGCCAGAAATAAAAGGCCAGATAGGCGTGGGGGGGCACCAGGTCGGGGTCGTGATAGCAGGCGGCGAGATCGAGATGGTAGCCGCGGGCGGGCTGGATGCCGACGAAGACGTTCCCCAGGCGCAGGCCGGGGATCATGATCCGTCCGCGGCGGACCATGGGATCGGCCTCTGGCGGTCCCCAGCGTTGGTTCACCTGTTGGATCAGCGACTCGGGCAAGGTTTGCAGCCAGGCACGGTATTCGTCCACGGCGAGGCTTTGGAAGGCGGGGCGGGCATCCCGGGTGTCGGGGTCGTTGGTGACCCCGGCGCGCAGGCGGTTCATGAGTTCTTCGCCGTCGGCGGGGAGGTCCTCCAGTCGGTAGCCGGCCTGCTCCAGGGCTCGGAGGATGTTGACGGTGGCCGCCGGGGTGTCCAGGCCCACGCCGTTGCCCAGACGCCCCTCCCGGGTGGGGTAGTTGGCCAGGATCAGGGCCAGGCGGCGCTCGCCGGCGGGGGTGTGGGCCAGCTCGGTCCACCCCCGGGCCAGTCGAGCGAGGAACCGGAGCCGTTCGCGGTCGGGGCGGTAACCGATGAGGTCGGTCTGGGCCACCTCGCTGCGGCGCAGAATCTCTTTGAAGGCCACCGCCCGGGTGGTGATGCGCCCATCCACCTCGGGGAGCACCACCTGCATGGCCAGGTCACGGGGGCGCAGGCCGTGCAGCCCCTCGTTCCAGTCGTCGCGATCGGTGGAGGCGAGAATGGCCTGGAGGACGGGGACGTCCCAAGGCAACGGGTGTTCCCGGGGGGTTTCCACCGCGCCGACGGCGAATCCGGTGAGGTTGATCACCATCGCCACTCCGGTGCGTTCAGTGATCGCCTCCAGCACCGCCAGGGATTCGGGATCCTTGAGGGAGGCCACCGCCACCGGCAGAGGACGCAGCCCCTCCCCTTCCAGGGCCTCGGCCAGGGCGTCGATCACCGCGGTCTCACCGGCCTGATAGTGGGCCCGATAGAAGGGGATGAGGGCGACCGGGCCATCACCCGGATAATGGCTCTGCCACTGTGCCAAGTCCGCCCGCGGCTGGCCGGGGAGGTACAACAGGGCTCGCGGCAGGGGGCGGGGGAGTGGGGGCTCGCGGCCGTGGTCCAGATGGCGCGCGGCCAGGTACTGCAGCAGGGCGCAGGCGTTCTCTTCCCCGCCCTCGCGCAGATAGCGCCAGACCCGCTCGGCCTCTTCGGCGGGGACGGTGGAACGCTGGAACAGTTCCGGGTCGGGCTGATCGTCGCCGGGGACCAGGATCAGGGCGGCCCCCCGCTCCCGAGCCAGGCCCTCCAGCCGCTCCACCCCGTAGGGCCAGTAATTGCGTCCCCCCAACAACGAAACCACGAC
>JALSHN010000186.1 GCA_026982215.1 Gammaproteobacteria bacterium | reverse complement strand
GCCTTGTATTTCACCCCGGCATAGAAGAGATCCGGGCCCTTGCGCGCCGCCAGGGCCGCGAGGGTCTGGGGCGGCGGCCCCTCCAGGGCATGGCACTGGGCGCAGCGATCCTGAAGGATCGCCTCCCCGTCCGCCGACCAGGCCGGCAACGCCACCAAGGCACTCATCCACAACAGCAACCAGCGCATCGCCCCCCCTCCTCAGCGGCGCCGGCGGCGGTCACGACTGTCCAAGAGCTCACCCTTGAACACCGGCTGCTCGAACAGTCCATAGCCCTTCATCAGGGACTCACCGAAGAAGAAGTCGGGCTCGTATTTCTTGTCCTTCCACACATACCAGCTATCGTCGCGGGCAACCCCTTCGTATTCGACGATGGTGATGGCACCGCCGGGATACTTGCCGCCATTGGTGACATGAGGATCCACATGGTCGTGGAAGATGAAGCGGCCGGGATTATCAGCAGTCATGATGACGTCGTAGCGCTCGCCGGGGCCGATCATCAAAGTGTCCACTGCGTAAGGCTCGGGCAGAGGCAGGCCGTCCTTGTGAGTCACCAGCATGTCGTGGCCATGGCTGTGCATGGCGTGGATCTCTTTACCGGCCCCGATGAAACGCACCCGCAATACGTCACCCTCTTTCAGGCGGATGGGCTGGGTGAGGGGGAAGGAGCGCCCGTTGATGGAAAAATAATCGGCCAGATCCTTCGGGCCACCGCCCTCGCCGAACTTCTCGGCATACACCGATTCCCAGCTGCTGAGCATCATGATCGCCTCGCGGGTGACCTTCTTCTCCAGCCGGGTGGGCTTCTTGGGGTCGACGATCAAGGGCCCCCACATCCCCCGAACACCCACGTGTTCGTTGACGTTCACATGGCAGTGGTACCAGAGCGTCCCGGGCTTGTCGGCGCGGAACTCATAAGTGAACGACTCGCCTGGTTCGATGGCCACCTGGGTCACCGCCGGCACACCGTCGTTACGCCAGTTGTCCTTCTGGTAGATCCCATGCCAATGGATGGTATGGGCCAGCGAGGTGTTGTTGATGACGTGAACGGTGAGATCGTCCCCTTCTTTCACCCGAATGAGCGGCCCCGGCACCTGGCCGTTGAAGGCGAAGACTTTATATTTCAGCCCTGGCGCCACCTCGATGACTGCCTCCTCGATGACGATCTCGAACTCATGTTTGGCCGCCATGGCAGAGGCGGCGAACAGCCAGCAACCGACAGCGAACCCGAAGAGAACTCCGATTCTGCGCGTGCTCATGGACGATACCCTCCCGCTTTTGTCAAAGATGCATTCACAAAGCATCTTTTACGAAGGAAAACATGCATTGAGAATACATGTCAAGTCGTGAACGACGCCCGGCATGTATTCATGGAACACGCCGATGAATTCCCAAGAAACCAGGTAAAAAACTAAAGATTTCCCGAGCAGGCGAGATCGCAGGGAAGCGGAGCCTTGCCATCCAGCTCCGGTTGCAGGGTGATGTGATCGATACCGAAATGCGTCTTCAAGCGACAGGCGATGTCCTCGAGCACCTCCGGCCACGGCTGGAGGTCCTCCACCACCACATGCGCCGAAAGGGCGATGCGCCCGGAAGAGAGGCTCCACACATGGAGATCGTGCACCGAGCGCACGCCGGCCGCATCGGCCAACACGGCCCGCACCGCGGTCAGGTCCAGATGACGCGGCACGCCGGACATGAGCTCATGCAACGCCTCGAAGAACAGGCGCACACTGGCATAGAGCAACAGCACACAAATGAACAACGAGAGCAGCGGATCGATGAGTGTCCATCCGGTGAACAGGATCACCGCCCCCGAGACCAGGGCGGCCACCGAACCCAGCAGATCCCCGACCACATGGAGCACCGCGCCGCGGACATTGAGATTGCCCACGCCGCCGTGGAGCCGCCACAGCACCACCAGGTTGATCACCAGCCCCACCAGGGCCACCACCACCACCACATCTCCCATCACCGGGCGGGGTGTGTTGAAGCGCTCCCAGGCCTCCAGGGCGATGGCCACCACCACCAGCAACATGAACGCCGCATTGAACAACGCCGCCAAGGCCTCGGCGCGCACGTAACCATAGGAATGGCGCTCGGAGGGCGGGCGCCGGGCCAACCAGGCCGCCACGGCCGCCAGGCCCAGGGAGAAGGCATCGGTGACCATGTGTCCGGCATCCCCCAGGAGCGCCAGCGAGCCAGACCACCACCCGGCCACCGCCTCCACCCCGGCAAAACCCAAGGTAAGGGCGAAGGCCCAGCTGAGGCCGTGATGATGGGCATGGGAATGGGACACGGCACGCTCCGCAGACAGGGGACGTGACAGCGATTATACTGGCCTGGAGGCAAGAACGTGATCCGAGAAAGCACTTGAAGGAGACCCATGGCCAAACTGAGCGCGGAACAACTGCAAACCCTGAGACAACGCCTGCTGGAGCGCTACAACCACTTGCGTAGCGACATCTACCGCGAGCTACACAAGATTGGCCGCGAGGAGGACTTCAAAGACCTCGCCGGTGAGGTACACGACCCCGCCGAGGCCTCGGTGGCCGACATGATCTTCGAGGCCGACATCGAAGCCATCAACACCCAGGCCCTGGAACTGCAGCGGATCGAGGCGGCCCTGAAGCGCATGGCCGAGGGAGACTACGGCGAATGCATCGACTGCGGCGACGACATCGGCTATGCCCGCCTCCAGGCCGAGCCCGATGCCCTGCGCTGCATCACCTGCCAGGAACGCTTCGAGAAACAGCAGCCCGTGCGTCCCACCACCCTCTGAGGCCGGCACGAAAAAACCGGGGCCTTCGCCCCGGTTTTCCAGCCATCAACCGATGAAGGCCGTTCAGCCGCCGGCGCGGGCCACCGAATCGAGAATGGCCTGTTTGGCCGCCTCGGCGCCGTCCCATCCGGCCACCTTCACCCACTTCCCCGGCTCCAGATCCTTGTAGTGCTCGAAGAAGTGCTTGATCTGCGCCCGCAGCAACTCGGGCAGGTCATCGGGCCCCTGGACGTGATCATAGAGCGGAGTGAGC
>JALSHN010000185.1 GCA_026982215.1 Gammaproteobacteria bacterium | reverse complement strand
TTCTCCCCGCCCCCCGCGCCTTGTCAATACCGGGGGGCTTGAGTACCATGCGCCTTCCCCCGGAAGTACGGAGCCTTTCCCCATGTTTCACGGCAGTATGGTGGCCCTGGTCACGCCCATGCACCCTGATGGGGCAGTGGACTGGGAGGCCCTGGAGCGCTTGGTGGAGTTCCATGTGGAGAGCGGCACCGACGCCATCGTGGCGGTGGGGACCACCGGCGAGTCCGCCACCCTGGATGAGCGTGAACACTGCCAGGTGATCCGTTTCGTGGTGGAGCGGGCGCGGGGGCGTCTGCCGGTGATCGCCGGCACCGGTTCCAATTCCACCCGCGAGGCCATCGACCTCACTCGTTGCGCCATGGAGGCGGGGGCGGATGCCTGTCTGCTGGTGACACCGTATTACAACAAGCCCACCCAGGAAGGCCTGTACCGTCATTACCGCGCCATCGCCGAGGCGGTGGCCATCCCCCAGATCCTCTATAACGTCCCCGGGCGCACGGCGGTGGATCTGTTGCCTGAGACAGTGGCCCGCCTGGCCGGGATCAGCAACATCGTCGGTATCAAAGAGGCCAGCGGCACAGTGGAACGGGTGGGCGAGATCCTCCGCCTGTGTGGGGATACCCTGGAGGTGTACAGCGGTGACGACGCCCTGGCGGTGGACACCGTGGCCGCCGGCGGCAAGGGGGTGATCTCGGTGACTGCCAACGTCGCGCCGGCCGCCCTCCACCATGTGATGGAGCTGGCCCTGTCAGGCGATGTGGAGGCGGCACGGCGGGCCAACGTTCCGCTGGAGGGGTTGCACAGTGCACTGTTCTGCGAATCCAATCCCATTCCGGTGAAGTGGGCGCTGCAGCAGATGGGGCTCATCGGTCCGGGGATCCGTCTGCCGCTCACCCCGCTGGCCCCCACCTGCCATGCCCCGGTGCGCCAAGCGATGGAGGCCGCCGGCATCCATGGTTGACGTCCGTTTCCTGCCCGCGCTGGTGCTGCTGCTGTCCTTGGCGGCCTGTTCCACCACCCCGGTGCTCTATCAGCACGATCGCCTGGCGCCTTCGCTGGAGGTGCCGCCGGATCTCACCGCCCCCGAGGGAGGGGGTGAATTCGCCATCCCCCAGATCGGCCGATTGATGGCCCAGAAACTCAGTCTCGGTGAGGCCGGGGCTATCCGCATGCGCCGCGACGGCCGTCTGCGCTGGCTGGAGTTTCAGGGCGATGCCCGCTGGTTGTGGCAACGGCTGCATGACTTCTGGATCGATCAGGGGGTGGGGGTACGCTGGGAGGATCCCAAACTGGGCATCCTCGAGACCCGCTGGATCGACAACCCCGACAGCCGCTATGCCCGTGACCGTTACCGCGTCCGTGTCGAGCCCGGTGAGCGCGAGGGCACGGTGTGGTTGTTCGTCAGTCATCGCGGCATCAACGAGATCTATCTCGACGACGAAGCCGAGACGGCCTTGGTATGGGGGGAGAACTTCACCGACCCGGAACTGGAGATCGAGGTCATGGGGCGGTTCCTGGAATTCCTCGGCGTGTCCCCCGAGCAAGTGAAGGCCCTGCAACAGCAAGGTCGCACCCCCGCCCCCGAGGCACGTCTGGAAGGGGAGACGCTCCATCTGCCCGATCCGCCGCAACGGGCCTGGATCAGCCTCGGCGTGGCCCTGGACCGCCTCGGCTGGGTGGTGGAGACGGCCTCGCGGGAGGCAGGGCGCTACCGGATCCGCCTGCCCCACGGCCCCGGCCTGCCCGCGCTGCGCCATTGGGTGGGGCAGGGACCGCAACGCATCGAGTTGCGTCTGCAGGCGGATACCGCCACCGGTTCGCGGGTGGAGATCGCGGGGGCAGGGCTGAATGACGCGGCCCGTCGGGCCTTGCTGGCCGAGATCCTGCCGCGGCTGGGTTGAATGCGCTTCGCCTCTCTGGCCAGCGGCAGTCGC
Source organism: Gammaproteobacteria bacterium (assembly GCA_026982215.1). Taxonomy (GTDB): domain Bacteria; phylum Pseudomonadota; class Gammaproteobacteria; order S012-40; family S012-40; genus S140-43. The sequence goes on along the minus strand of JALSHN010000185.1, from coordinate 1,110 downwards.
GGCAATGCCTGGCTGGTGAGCCACGGCAAGACCCACGTACTGGTGGATTGCGGCCTGTCGTTACGTCAAGTCTCGCATCGCCTTCAGCGCCTGGGCCTGGCCGTGGATGATCTGGATGCCCTGGTGCTCACCCATGAACACACGGATCACGCCGGCGGCGTGCGGCGCTTGGTGGAACGGTATCGGCTGCCGCTGTGGGCCAGCGCGGGTACCCTGGAGGCGGCCGGGCTCGATGACCTGCCCGGTGTCGAGGCGGTGCGGGCGGAATGCGCTTTCAGTGTGGGCGCCTTGGAGATCCAGCCCTACACCGTGCCCCACGATGCCCGCGAGCCGCTGCAGTTCGTCTTCGACGACGGCAGCCATCGCCTGGGCGTGCTCACCGACTGCGGCCATGTGAGCCCACACCTCCGCCGGGCGCTGGATGGTTGCCACGCCCTGGTGGTGGAGTGCAACCATGACCCCGAGCGTCTGGCCCAGGGGCGTTATCCCCCGCCGGTGAAGGCGCGGGTGGGAGGGGACTGGGGCCATCTGAGCAATCCCCAGGCCCGGCGGTTGGTGCGCGAGCTGGACACCTCGCGCTTGCGGCACATAGTGGCGGCGCACTTGAGCGAGCGGCACAATACCCCCGCCCTGGCGCGAGCGGCGCTGGCGGCGGGGCTGGAGACCACGGAAGACGCGATCCACGTGGCCTCCCAAGACGACGGTTTACCCTGGCTCACCCTGTGACAATACGAGAGGACCTACCCATGGCCGAACAGATCGTGAAGGGCGAACTACTCAATGCCGGCAAGGCCAAATCGGTCTATGCCACCGACGACTCCGACCGTTTGGTGCTGGAGTTCCGCGACGATACCTCTGCCTTCGATGGCGAGAAGACCGCCAAGCTGGCCCGCAAGGGCATGGTCAACAACCGCTTCAATGCCTTCATCATGCAGCGCCTGGAGGAGGCCGGCATCCCCACCCATTTCGAGCGCCTGCTCTCGGACACCGAATCCTTGGTGAAGCGCCTGGAGATGTTTCCCATCGAGTGTGTGGTACGCAACATCACCGCCGGCAGTATCTGCCGCCGCCTGGGGGTGGAGGAGGGCATGGACCTCGACCCCCCGGTGT
>JALSHN010000184.1 GCA_026982215.1 Gammaproteobacteria bacterium | reverse complement strand
TATAGCAACTGGGAGTTGTCCACCGACCGTGCCAATGCCTCGCGTCGGGAGCTGGTGAAGAACGGCGTCCCCGAGGACAAGATCGCCCGGGTGGTGGGGCACGGCGACAAGATCCTCTACGACAAGGCCAATCCCTACAGCCCCATCAACCGCCGTATCAGTATCGTGGTGCTCAATCACGATGCCGAGCAGGCCCTGATGAAGGAGGCCGGTTCGCCCAAGGCAGTGGTGGGGGAGGGGGCGGATGTGCGCCGTTTGCAACTGCCGCAGTCACGACCGGCGGCGCTGCAGCCGCGCGCGAGCGGCATCGTTCGCCAGCCCGTGGCCCGTGGCGGTATTCAACGCCATTGAGCGAAGTTCAATCGCGGCGTTTGTCGCGCTCGATGAGGGCATAGGCGGAGTGGTTGTGGATGGATTCGAAGTTTTCCGATTCCACCGTATAGGCCACCACACGCGGCTCTTCGTTGAGGCGGGCGGCGACGTCGCGCACCATGTCTTCGACGAATTTGGGGTTTTCGTAGGCCCGTTCGGTGACGTGTTTCTCGTCCGGGCGCTTGAGCAGGCCGTAGAGCTCGCACGAGGCCTCGCGCTCCACCAGTTCGATGATCTCTTCGATCCAGATGAAGCCCCGGGTGCGGGCGGTGACGGTGACGTGGGAGCGCTGGTTGTGGGCCCCGTAGTCGGAGATCTCTTTGGAACAGGGGCACAGACTGGTGACCGGGACCACCACCTTCATGATGAGTTCCGGCTCGCCGCCGCCGAGCAGCTCGCCGATGAAGCTCACCTCGTAGTCCATCAGGCTGCGCACGCCGGTGACCGGGGCGGCCTTGTCGATGAAGTAGGGGAAACGCATCTCGATGTGGCCGGAGCGGGCCTCCAGGCGCTCGGTCATCTCCCGCAGCATTTGTTTGAAGGAGTCGACGGTGATCTCGCGTTCGTGCTGGTTGAGGATCTCCACGAAGCGGGACATGTGGGTGCCCTTGAAGTTGTGCGGCAGGTCCACGTACATGTTGAAGCAGGCGACGGTGTGTTGTTCGCCGCCGGCACGCTCGCGGATGCGCACCGGGTGACGGATGTCCTTGATGCCCACCTTGTCGATGGCGATGTGGCGGGTATCGGTGCTGCTCTGGACGTCGGCGATGGTCTGGTCGTTCATGGGGCGGTGGGATCCTCGCTGTAACGGACGCAGGCGCGTTCGGTCTCCCAGACGGTCACCGCGCTGACCCGCACTCGTTCGTCGTTCAGGCGTGCCGCCAGTTCGCGGAACAGGTGGGCGGCAATATTTTCTGCCGTGGGGTTGAGCGTCTCGAAGGCCGGGAGTTCGTTGAGATAACGGTGATCCAGGGCGTCGGTGACTTCACGCGCCGCACGGCGGATGGTCTTGAAGTCCACCCCCATGCCCAGGGCGTCCAGTTCCCGCGCTTCCACTTCCACCTCCACTTTCCAGTTGTGGCCGTGCAGGCGGGCGCAGTCGCCGGGGTAGTCCCGCAGGGAATGGGCGGCGGCGAAGTCCACCAGGACTTTCAGGGTATAGCGTCCGGTCATAACTGACTATTTTACTTGGAATTTGCCTGCGCCGCCAGGGGTAGCGGGGGATGGCGTTCCAGCCAGCGGCGTATCGCCGCTTCGATGCCGGTGGCGTCCAGGCCCAGTTCGCGCAGCAGGCCTTGGTGGTCGCCGTGGGGTACGAAGGCGTCGGGCAGGCCGAGGTTGAGGATCGGCAGGGGGTGGTCGTGAGCGGCCAGCCATTCATTGACCGCGCTGCCGGCGCCGCCGGCGACCACGTTTTCTTCCACCGTGACTAGGTGGTCGTGGCTGGCGACGATCTCGGCCAGCAAGGCTTCGTCCAGCGGTTTGACGAAACGCATGTTGACCACGGTGGCGTCGAGGTGCTCCGCGGCGGCCTCGGCGGGGGCGACCATGGAGCCGAAGGCTAGCAGGGCCAGTCCGCGGCCGCGGCGGCGGAGCTGCGCCCGCCCGATGGGCAGGGGCTCGAGGGTGTCGTCCACCGGTACACCGGGACCGCGGCCTCGGGGGTAGCGTACCGCCGCCGGGCCGTGGTGCAGGAAGCCGGTGGTGAGCATGCGGCGGCATTCGTTTTCGTCCGCCGGGGCCATGATCACCATGTTGGGAACACAGCGCAGGAAGGAGAGGTCGAGGTTGCCGGCGTGGGTGGGGCCGTCGGCGCCCACCAGGCCGGCGCGGTCGATGGCGAACAGCACCGGCAGTTTTTGCAGGGCGACGTCGTGGATCAATTGGTCGTAGGCCCGTTGCAGGAAGGTGGAGTAGATGGCCACCACCGGTTTCAGCCCCTCGCAGGCCAGACCGGCGGCCAGGGTGACGGCATGCTGCTCGGCGATGCCGACGTCGTGGTAACGCTCGGGGAAGCGTTGGGAGAAGTCCACCAGCCCGGATCCTTCGCGCATGGCCGGGGTGATGCCCACCAGACGGGGGTCTCGCTCGGCCATATCGCAGATCCAGCGGCCGAAGACCTGGGTGTAGCTGGGGCCTTGGGGGGTGCCGGAGGTCTTCATCGCCCCGGTGGCGGGATCGAAGGGGGTAACGCCGTGGTATTTGCACGGGTTGGCCTCGGCCGGGGCGTAGCCTTTGCCTTTGCGGGTGACGATGTGGAGGAATTGCGGTCCCTTGAGGGCACGCAGGTTGCGCAGGGTGGTGATGAGGGTGGGCAGGTCGTGGCCGTCGATGGGGCCGATGTAGTTGAAGCCCAGTTCTTCGAACAAGGTGCCCGGGGCGACCATGCCTTTGACGTGCTCTTCGGCCCGGCGTGCCAGTTCCCACACCGTGGGCATGGCTTTGAGGACCTTCTTGCTGCCCTCGCGCACGGTGCTGTAGAGGCGTCCCGAGAGGACCTTGGCGAAGTAGTTGGACAGACCGCCGACGTTGGGGGAGATGGACATTTCGTTGTCGTTGAGGATGACCAACATATCGGCCTCGGTGTCGCCAGCGTGGTTGAGGGCCTCGAAGGCCATGCCGGCGGTCATGGCGCCGTCGCCGATTACCGCCACCGTGCGCCGTTCCTCACCCTTG
>JALSHN010000183.1 GCA_026982215.1 Gammaproteobacteria bacterium | reverse complement strand
CCGCCACCTCGCCGGTGATGCGGGCCGAGACCGTGGCCTGACGCACCGCCTCCACTACCCCGTCGAGAACCCGTTGGCGGGGCAGCTCCTGGGCGGCCACGGTGACGGTTTCCACCGGCTGGGCCGTGACTACGGTGGACCAGAACAGAAGCGACGATAGAAGCAGGACGAATCGGGACATGGTCGGTGCCTTTTTTCCTTTTGGGTCCAACAAACATAGACCGCTCGGGGTGAGCGGTCCGCGTGGGTCAGAATATTAGCAACTTCTAATAAATAGTCAAGGGGTCGGGCGACTCTCCCGTTCGTCGCATTGTCTCCAGGGTGAGAGCAGTCCTAGAATGGGCGATGCAGGGACCCCGCCGCGGCCTGGAGGAGGAATTGATGGGAATGCATACACATGCCGGGCCGGCGCCGGCCATCGATTTCAAAGGCGCGGTGTTCACCCTCCCGGTGCTGCACCTCTATCAGGGCGATCCCGAGGCGGTGACCCGGGCGTTGGAGCGCCACTTGGCCCAGGGGTTGCGGTTCTTCGACGGGGCGCCGGTGGTGGTGGATCTCAGCGCCATCCGCGGGGTCGCCGTCCCGTTACAGGACCTGTTGGGGCGCATGCGCCGCCTGCGCCTGGTGCCGGTGGGGGTGCGTGGCGGTGACGCCGAGCAGCACCGCCTGGCGCGGGAGCTGGGATTGGCGGTGTTGCACGGTCATGCGCCGTCCGAAGAACGCGCCCGGCCCGAGGCCGAGGAGAAGGCAGCGGTCTCCCGCCCGCCGCGCGCCCGGGTAGTGGAACAGCCGGTGCGTGCCGGCCAGCAGGTCTATGCCCGGGGGGGGGATCTGATCCTCCTCGCTCCGGTGAATCCGGGGGCCGAAGTGGTGGCCGACGGTTCCATCCATGCCTACGCTCCTTTGCGGGGGCGGGCCCTGGCCGGGGTGCAGGGGGATGTCGAGGCGCGCATCTTCACCCAGTGCCTGGAGGCCGAACTGGTGGCGGTGGCGGGGAATTTCCGCCTCTTCGAGGAGGACCTTCCGGAAGAGGTGCGCGGCCGGCCGGCGCAGGTGTATCTGGAGGGCAAGCGGCTGGTGGTCAGTCCCTTGGCCGGGGCGGGAAGAAAATGAATTCCAGCGGCGGCCGGGACGGCCGCTTCCGGGTGACCAGGGACGGCCTCGACAGACAGCAGCGGTAAGCGAGAGGAGGCAGCTTTGTCCAAGATCATCGTCGTCACATCCGGCAAGGGCGGGGTGGGGAAGACCACCACCAGTGCCAGTTTCGCCACTGGGCTCGCCCTGCGAGGTCATCGCACCGTGGTCATCGATTTCGATGTCGGCCTGCGCAACCTCGATCTCATCATGGGCTGCGAGCGGCGGGTGGTGTACGACTTCGTCAACGTCATCCAGGGAGAGGCCAAGCTCCAGCAGGCTCTCATCCGCGACAAGCATTGCCCCGAGCTCTATATCCTCCCGGCCTCTCAGACACGGGACAAGGAGGCCCTCAGCAAGGAAGGGGTGGGGGAGGTGCTGGAGACGTTGCGGGAGGAATTCGAATACATCGTCTGCGACTCCCCGGCGGGGATCGAGCGCGGGGCGCAGATGGCCATGTACTACGCCGACGAGGCCTTGGTGGTGACCAACCCGGAGGTCTCCTCGGTGCGCGATTCCGATCGTATCCTCGGCATCATGGATGCCAAGAGCCGCCGGGCGGAGGCCGGTGAGGATCCCATCACCAAGCATCTGCTCATCACCCGTTACATCCCCGAACGGGTGGCGGCCGGGGAGATGCTCTCCATCGACGATGTGCTGGAGCTGCTGGCCATTCCCCTCATCGGCGTCGTCCCCGAATCGGAATCGGTATTGCAAGCCTCCAATGCCGGTATTCCGGTGATTCATGACAAGGACAGCACCAGCGGGCAGGCCTACGACGACGTGGTGGCCCGCTTCCTGGGCGAGGAACGCCCATTGCGCTTTCTCGAGCCCGAGAAGAAGGGCTTCCTCAAACGGCTGTTCGGGACCTAATCATGAACCTCATCGATTATTTTCGTCGCAATCGCACCAAGAAGACCGCCGCGGTGGCCAAGGAGCGGCTGCAGATCCTGCTGGCCCATGAACATGGCGAGGGGCCTTTGCGTGATTACCTGCCCCAGCTCAAACAGGACATCCTCGAGGTGGTGAGTCGTTATGTGAACATCCGCCCCGAAGACGTGCGCATGCACCTGGAGCGGGAGGGCAATTGCGAGATCCTCGAACTCAACATCACCCTGCCCGAGTCCCCCGAGCCGCGGCGGGCGGCGGGCTGAGGTCTTGAGAGACGCCCACCCGTCCCCATAATGGGGGGCACGGGCGTTCTCTATAGAAGGAGTGAAACAATGCCGACCTACGATTACCGCTGTGAGGCCAATGGCCGGGTGGTGGAGGTGCGTCATCCCATGAGCGAGACGCTCTCCACCTGGGGTGAGTTGTGTCGCCTGGCGGGTATCGACCCGGGGGACACCCCCGAGGATGCCCCGGTGCGGCGGCTCATCTCCGGGGGCTACGTGGTCTCCAGTGCCGGCCTCGCCAATCCGGCGCCGGCCTGTGATGCGCCGGGGTGCGGTATGGGGGGCTGTGCCTCCGGGGCCTGTGGCCTGGAGTGAGTGTCACAACACGATAGCGACAACGACGAGGAGGGTCTCATGAGCATGTACGACCGTGGTGGTCCTTATGAGGTCTCGGTGAAGGCCGGTGAAGAGGTCTATATCTGCCAGTGCGGAGCCACGGGCACTCCCCCCTTTTGCGACGGGGCGCACAAGAGCCTGCCCGGTGATCAATCGCCCTATCTCTACCACGCGGAGCAGGACACTACCGTGTGGATTTGCGGTTGCGGCAAGAGCGGCAACATGCCGTTCTGTGACGGCTCGCACAACGGCTGAGGGTGGCCCGCCCTCCCTGCGGTGGGGGCGTCGCGCCCATTGGCAGAGTGTTGAAAAAGCCCATCCGTGGGCTTTTTCAACGTGTAGGTCCGTAAAACGGCTGTTACCGGACCTTTGATGTTCCACTGAACGCCGAGCGTCCAGTGAAAACGGCGATGCCTCCCTGCATCGCCTCGAG
>JALSHN010000182.1 GCA_026982215.1 Gammaproteobacteria bacterium | reverse complement strand
ATCGCCCGAGAACAGGTTCTGCCCGTCCTTGGCCAGCGACTGGTGCACGTGCATGCCGTTGCCGTTGTCACCCACCAGCGGCTTGGGCATGAAGGTGGCGGTCTTGCCGTAGATGTGCGCGACGTTGTGCACGCAGTACTTGAGGATCTGGTTCCAGTCGGCGCGGCGCACCAGGGTGTTGAACTGGGTGCCGATCTCGCACTGGCCGGCGGTGGCCACTTCGTGGTGATGCACCTCGCAGACCACGCCCATCTCTTCCATGGCCAGGACCATGGCGGCGCGCATGTCGTTCAGGGAGTCGACCGGGGGCACCGGGAAGTAGCCGCCCTTGGGTCCGGGGCGGTGGCCGATGTTGCCGTCTTCGTAGACCTTTTCCGAGTTCCAGTCGGCCTCTTCCGAGTCCACCTTGTAGAAGGCGCCGCTCATGTCGGCGCCCCAGCGCACGTCGTCGAGGACGAAGAACTCGGGCTCGGGACCGAAGTAGGCGGTGTCGGCGATGCCGGTGGACTTCAGGTAGGCCTCGGCGCGCTTGGCCAAGGAGCGGGGATCGCGCTCGTAGCCCTGGCCGGTGGCCGGCTCCACCACGTCGCAGGTGAGGATCAGGGTCGGCTCGTCGGTGAAGGGATCCATCACGGCGGTGTCGGCATCGGGCATCAGGATCATGTCCGACTCGTTGATGCCCTTCCAGCCGGCGATTGAGGAACCGTCGAACATCTTGCCGTCGGAGAACAGATCGGCGTCCACGGTGTGCGCCGGCACCGAGACGTGCTGCTCCTTGCCCTTGGTGTCGGTGAAACGGAAGTCGACGAACTTGACCCCGTTGTCCTTGATCATCTTCAGAACGTTATCAGACATGTGAGCCTCTCCAGAGATTGAAAAGTGTGGCTAGCGTGAAAAAACCGATGCCCACCTGGTGCATGAAACATGCCACAAGGCAAGCGCTTGTTTTTCATAGAGGAAAGCTTGACATTCCCCCGAAACCGACTGTCTGGACGCACCATATTGGAGCACCCATTTTTGTGTTTGCACCAAAATTGTGCTTACTGGAAACACAGGTCCACCCGCGAAACACACCCCTCCAGGGCCGCGGCCTCGCGGAACCGCCGTGTCAGCATCTCGGCCGAAGTCTCGGCCAGCGTTTCCACCGGCAGGTGCAGAATCACCTGGATGCGCCCTTCCAGATAGTGCAGGGTCACGTCCCTGATCTCCCGCGCCGCCTCAATCTCCCGCCAGTGGCGCTGCAGGCGCTCCAGGAGCTCACCGCGCAGCGGCAGATCCGGAGGCGAGGGTACCGCTTCGTCGTCCTCAGGGTCAATGTGCACCATGACATCGGTCACTTCGTCGATCTGGCCGATCACCCGCCGGCGCACCGTCTCGCTGACGTAATGGCCCTCCGAGACCGAAATGGTGGGCGAGACCTGGATGTGCACGTCCACCAGGGCCTCGCCAGCCATCCGCCGGCTGCGCAAAAAGTGCAGGGAGACAACCCCGTCGACGTCGAGGATGGCCTTGCGAATGGCTTCCACCCGCTCCGGCTCCAGGGCCGTGTCCACCAGTTCGCGCACCGCGTTCCAGGCCAGATCCCAACCGATTTTCGCGATCATCAGGCCCACGCCGATGGCCGCCAGGCCATCCAGGTACCAGTGACCGGCCATGGCCCCGCCGACCCCGAACAGCACCACCACCGAGGACAGGGCATCGGAACGGTGGTGCCAGGCATTGGCCTTGAGCATGGGCGAGTTGTGGCGCCTGGCCACGAACACGGTGTAGCGGTACAGAATCTCCTTCGACAGCACCGACAGCCCGGCCACCACCAGCGCCGCGATCCCCGGCAGGGCATGGGGCTCGCCCTCCACCAGCCGATAGACCGCATCCAGGGCGATGCCCACCGCCAGGCCCATCAGGGCGATGCCCAGCGCCACCGTGGCGATGGTCTCGAAGCGGCCGTGGCCGTAGGGGTGATCCTCGTCGGCATCCTGGTGGGCGTGGCGAGCGGCAACCAGCACCACCCCATCGGTCAGCAGATCTGACAGGGAGTGAATGCCGTCGGCGATCAGCGACTGGGAGTGGGCCAGGAAGCCCACCACGATCTTCACCACGGCCAGCAGGAAGTCCACCACCGCGCCGATGACGGTGATTCGCACCGTCTCGTCGTGGCGGTGCTGGCGGGCGGTTTTTTCGGGGGAATCGTTCATGTGATCATTGATTTTCGCGGCTTGCGCCGCTCCTGCGGGCGCTTTCTTCTTTCCCCGGTTCGGGGCCGGTCATCCCTCTCCGACGGTGATGGTGATGAGGATCTCGTCGTCCCGCTCCTCGATCGATTCGACCCTGTGGCCGTTGATCCGGCACCAGGCGGGGATGTCGTTCTTCACGCCGGGATCGGTGGCGATGAGGCGCAGGCGCTGGCCGGGCTGCATCTGCTCGACGGCGTCCTGGGTACGGATCACCGGCAGGGGGCAGAGCAGGCGGCGGGCGTCGAGTTCGCGGGTTTCGCTCATACGTGCCAGGCGGGGTCGATGTCGTTGGGATGCAGGGGTTCCACCTCGAGGCGGCGGGGCTCGCCGCCGGGGGGCGTCACTTCCAGCGCCACTTGGGGGGCGCTGCGGCCCTGGCCGTAGCGGGCGGCGATGCGGGCGGCCAGTTCGATGTCGTCGTCATTCACCTCGCCGTCGATCAGCACCAGCGGACCGCCGTGGCTGACGGTCTTCAGGCTGATGAACTGCTTGCGGTAGCCCTCCAGGAACTTTCCCTCACCCTCGTCGCGGGCGATGATCAGCTTGAAGTGCGGCCGCGGGCGCAGGTGGCGACCCACCTTGAGCAGCATGATGTCGTCCAGATCGTAGTCGCGGCTGGAGCGGTGCTGCCACATGTCCACCAGCTTGTCGGAGTAGGCCTTGTCGGTAAGGAAGCAGCAGCCCCCGGCAGGCGTGGCCCAGTCGCGAAAGCCGAACTGCTCGGCCAGGGCCATCTGCGGCTTGCGGGTGCGGCCGGAGAAGTCGTAGAGCTTGTCCCGATCCACCCAGCCCTCGCGCTCGGGCAGGGTGGGCGGCAGATGCTTGGCGCACAGCGGCCGCAGCA